>JAIMBK010000014.1 GCA_023511535.1 Armatimonadota bacterium | reverse complement strand
CCTCCATGCGGGTTTTGGTTAAGTTTTCGGCATGGATGAGCAAATTCCTTTTTGGTTCCGGCTATGCCGGGTTAGGATTTAGGGGTTAGGAATTAGGGGTAAATACTTTTACATATTTTCATTACTTTATGGAGAGAACAATTGTTTCCATGGGCAACTCTCTAAGGAATCTTGAATAAACATAGTCAGATCAGGGAAAAGGGTCAGACCCCTAATTCCCGATTCCCAATTCCTATTTTCATGGGGGCCGACGGGTAATGGAAATCATGCAAATTGTGGGGATCGGGATCGTCGCGGCGGTGCTGGCCGTGACGATCCGGCAAAACAAGCCCGAAATCGCCGCCGCCGTAAGCATCGCCGCCGGCATCATCATTTTTTTCCTGGTGCTGGGCAAAATCGGCGCGGTGATCGACGTGTTAAAAGAACTGGCGAACCGGGCCAACCTGAACACAATTTACCTGGCCACCATTTTAAAAATCATCGCCATTGCCTACATCGCCGAATTCGGGGCGCAAATCTGCCGGGACGCCGGGGAGGGCGCCCTGGCCGTCAAAATTGAATTTGCCGCCAAAATCCTGGTGTTAATCCTGGCCGTGCCCATCCTGGCCGCGGTGCTGCAGGCCCTGATCAAGCTGGTGCCGTAAAAAACAGAGGTGAAAAAATGAAACATTTCATCTGGCTGTTCATCTGCACCTGGCTGTTCTTGCCGGCCTGGGCAGTTGCCGCCGCCCCGGTGCCGGCGGGGGAACAAACTCCCCCCGACCAAAAAAACGAACCCCTCCCCCGGGCTGAACTGGACCTGCAGGAAATTCAAGGGTACATCGACCGGCTGGACAGCGAAATTCAGAAATCCGTACCGGAACTGAGTTTCAAGGATCTTTTGGTTAAGCTGGCCAAAGGGGAGGTCGAGTTAACGCCGGCCGGGGTGATCAACAACCTGCTGACCTGCCTTTTCCGGGAAGTAGCGGCCAACTCGGCCCTTTTAGGCAAGTTGATTATTCTGGCCGTGATCTGCGCCGTCCTGCATAACCTGACCGTAGCCTTCGACCGCGGGACAACCGGCCAGCTCAGCTATACCGTGGTTTACCTGGTATTGATCGGGCTGGCCGTCGGCTCCTTTGCCTTAGCCGTCAACACCGGACGGGAAGTGGTGGACAAAATGGTTTCCTTCATGCAGGCCCTGCTCCCCCTTTTGCTTACTTTGCTGGTGACTCTGGGGGGTGTCGCTTCGGCGGCCATTTTTCACCCCGTCATCCTGGCCAGCCTGGCTCTGCTCGGCACGCTGACGAAAAACATTGTCCTGCCGCTGATCTTTTTTGCCGCCGTGTTAAGCATTGCCGGGAATCTTTCCCCCCACTTCCGGCTGTCCCACCTGGCCGGCCTTTTAAAAACCGTCGCCCTGGGCATCCTGGGGGTTTTCAGCACCATCTTTTTGGGTCTCCTGGCCATTCGCGGCGTGGCCGGAGGGATTGGCGACGGGATCGCCCTGCGGACGGCCAGGTTTGCCGTCGACGCCTTTATCCCGATCGTGGGCGGCATGTTTGCAGACGCTCTTGAAGCGATCATCAGCTCCTCGCTGTTGATTAAAAACGCCGCGGGCATCGCCGGAATGGTCGCCGTGCTGCTGATCGTGGGCCTTCCGCTGTTAAAAATTATTACCCTGGCTTTGATTTACAAACTGGCCGGTGCCCTGGTTCAACCCGTTGGCGAAGGGCAGGTGGTTGATCTCTTGAATGATTTGGGCGGCAGCCTGATGATGGTTTTTGCCGTGGTCTCGGTGGTAGGGTTGCTTTTCTTTTTTACCATTGCCATTTTAGTCGGGGTCGGCAATCTAACCGTGATGCTCCGCTAACCCCGGGGTGGAGGAACCGCTTTGGAAATAATTCGCCTGCTCGTTCAAAACCTGATTGTCCTTGTGGTGCTGGCCGTTTTTCTGGAACTCCTGCTCCCGGCGGGCGAGATGAAACGCTACGTCAAGCTGGTGATGGGGCTGCTGGTGATCATTGCCGTCCTTGGTACGCTGGGCAGCCTGTTCCGGGGGGATTGGACGCTGCAATTGCCCGAACCGGCCTTCGGCAACAGCCAGATCGGGGGCACCGGCCTGCCGGAAATTATGGCCGGGGCGAACAAGTTAAGCCAGGACCACCGGGCCAGGGCGCTGGCCGAGTACCGGCGCGCGCTGGCCCGTCAGGCCGGCGCCCTGGCCGGTTTAAGCGGGGAAGTAACGGTTTTATCGGCGGAGGTCGACGTCTATGACGCAGAAAAGAATCCGCAGTTCGGCCAGATCAAAGAAATCCGCCTGGTGGTGAAAAAGGCGCCGCCGGCCGGCCGGGGGGAAAATGCGCTGACTGAACCCGTCAAGATCCAGGTCGGCGCTCAAAAACCGGACGAGTCCGGAAAGGCCGGGCGGGAACAAATGCGAAACCAGTCTTCCGCCCTGCCGGAGGAAGTAAAAAGCAAGCTAAAGGCAACCCTTGCCAGCTTCTACAATATCTCCCCGGAACAGGTCAAAGTCAGCGAAGGAAGTTAAAAAAACCGCCAGACAGTTAATGAGCAGGAACCGATTTACCATGTTCCTTTGGAAAAAATCCCGTTTTCGATAAGGTACGTTTTCTAGCAGGAGGGACGAAAAATGAAAGGGTTGTGGAAAAAAATAGCGGGCGGCAGCGGAAACGGTGATTATCCTCCGAAGCAGCAGCAGCAAAAAATGCTCTGGCTGGCCGGCGCAATCATTCTGGGCATCTTCCTGATTTTAATCGGCAATAGCGGCAAGCCCGGCCACAGCGGCCAACAAAAAACAACGGCGGAAACCGGTGAACAAAAAGCCAGCGCTCCCTCCGTAATGGCTCAGGAGGAGGAGATGCTGGCCACCCGCCTGAAAAAATTGCTCAGCCAGGTGGAAGGCGCCGGGGCCGTGGACGTCTCCGTCCGCCTGGCCAGTTCCCGGCGCGATAAATACGCCATCAACACCACCACCGGCCGGAAAACCACGGAAGAAAAGGATCAGGCCGGCGGCACCCGGTTGATTACGGAAAACACCGGCAACGAGCAGCTCGTTCTCCTCCGGGACGGCCAAAAGGAAGCACCCGTGCTTGAAGAAGAGCAGGCCGCGCGGATTGCGGGCGTGCTGGTCGTGGCGGAGGGGGCGAGGGACCCGGTAATCAAAGCGCACCTGTTTAAAGCCGTCCAGGTAGCCCTGGGTGTGGAACCGCAAAAAATTCTCGTTCTGCCGGCGGAAGGAGGGAAATAAATGCTTTCCATTATTATCCGCAGACGCCTGCTTTATCTTGTGCTGGCCGTTCTTTTCGGTGCGGCCTTGATTAGCGTCGGGTTCCTGGAAATTCCCACTAAATTACTGAAAAGAGAAAAAGCCGTAGCCGTCCAGAATGTTGAATGGAAACCCGCTCCCCGGCCGGATAGCCAGAGTGCCGGCGCCACAACCGGCCTGACCCCCGGGCAGGCAGTCCAGCCGGCCATTGCCCAAAAAGAGGACTTTTTCATCGAATACCGGCTGGATCGCGAACGGACGCGGGGCCGCCAAATTGAACTTCTCCGGGAGATCATCAATAGTTCCGCGGCCAGTGAACAGGCGCGCCAAAAGGCGCAAGAGGAACTTCTGGCCATTACCGATAAACTGGCCAGGGAAATGGAACTGGAGCACCTGCTCCGGGCCAGGGGATACCGGGACGCCACCGTCTGCATTGAAGGAAAGGGGGTCACCGTGATCGCCCAGCCGGGCCCGGGGCAGGGGCAGGGCAAGGCGCCGGCCAAAATCACCCCCGAAGACATAGCGAAGATTTGCGAAGTGGTTTCCTGGGGAACCGGCGTGGGGGAACAAAACGTCATTGTCATCCCCAAAACGTAATCACAAACAGCCAGCTGGGGCCGGGGTTCATTGCGGACCCCGGTTTTTTTGTCCGCCAGGGTCTTTATCTTCCCGGAGCGTTCACCCGGATTATATTTTAGGAGCGGTAACAACTGGTTAAACTATTTTCGAGGAAGTTGCCCATGATGAACATTCGTTTCCGCCACTAATGATGAAAATGGGGGCTGGAGGAGGAGAAGCAGCATGGATCTCCGGGAAATCCGGGAACTGGTCAAGTTAATTGACCAGACGGGCATCTCCGAATTATCCATCGAAAGCAACGGGATGAGGGTGGCCATTAAAAAAAATCCCGGCGGGCCGCAGGGTGCGGAGGAAAGACCGGTTCCGGCTGCTTTCGCCCCCCCGGCGGAAACAAAAGAAACGGCGAAATTTATCCCGGTGGCCTCACCCATGGTCGGCACCTTTTACCGGGCACCCGCTCCCGATGCCCCGCCTTACGTACAGCCGGGGGACATCGTTCAAAAAGGGCAAACCCTTTGTCTTATTGAGGCGATGAAAATGATGAACGAGATCAAGGCCGAAGTGACGGGAGAGGTGGTTGAGATTCTCGTTGAAAACGGTGAACCGGTGGAATACGGCCAGCCCCTTTTTTATCTCCGGCCGGTTTCTTGAGAAAAATAAATATCAATTTCAATTTCACCCCGGTTGCTTAAAAGCGGCATCTAAAGTATAATAAACTTAACCCGATGGACAAGGAAAGTATTTACAAGGGAGTTAAGGAGGTCGAGGCCATGGAAGAGAACAAAGACATTATCGTCCAGCAGGAAAAAACCGGCCTGGGTTCCATCCGCATTGCCGACGAAGTGGTGCGGATCATCGCCGGCCTGGCCGCCACGGAAGTTCCGGGCGTGGCCGGCATGAGCGGAGGGATCGTGGGCGGTATTACGGAAATGCTGGGGCGCAAAAACCTGTCGAAAGGCGTCAAAGTAGACGTCGGCGAAAAGGAAGCGGCCATCGATATCTTCGTGGTGGTTGAATACGGCAGTAAAATTCCCGAGGTGGCTTCGCAAATTCAGCAAAAGGTCAAGAACGCCGTGCAGGAGATGACCGGCTTAAATGTGGTGGAGGTCAATGTAAACATCCAGGGAGTTACCTTTAGCGGTGCGGAGACTAAAGAGTAGATTGGGTATCCATCCGTTCGGTCTTTTAGAATTGGACCGGCGGAAAAATGCACAACCAACGAAGCTTTCTATTTCTGGCAAACTTTTGACGTCCGCGGACCGGCGACCGACACCTGAAATCGGGGGGGCCAATTAAGCGTGCAGCCTTTCGACCGTGGCTTGTTATTGCTTTACACTTTTATCCTCACGCTTTTATTGCTCGCCGCGATCCCTTTCCTGGCCGGGTGGCTGGACTGGAGGATCGTGGCGCCGTTATTCTTTCCATTGACGGGTCAGCCGGAAATTATCCTTGTCTTCCTGGGATTGTTGATCTTGATGGGCACAAGGCTTTTCTGGGCGGGAATCCGGCCCGCCCGCAAGCACGTGATCGTGCACGAGGGCGCTTCCGGACAGGTGCGCATCGCGCTGACGGCCATTGAAGATCTGGTGGAAAAGGTAGTCTCCCCAAACAGCGGCGTCCGCGAAGTAAAGGCCAGAGTGCTGGCGCTGCCGGAAGGCATCGGGATCAAGGTGCAGGCCACGGTTACCCCGGATACGCAAATACCGGATCTTTCCAGAACCATTCAAGAGCAGGTGAAAGAAAAGGTTTTTGAAGTAACGGGCCTTCCTGTCCAACAGGTGCACGTTTTTGTGAAGAGTTTTGCGGCGCGCAAACCGAGGGTCGAATAGCTTCGATTTGCTTAAAAGAGGTGCCATACTTTCATGGACTACCAGGAATTCCTTTCCAGGCATCGGGGCAAAATAACCGGCGTTATCCTGGGCTTGATTTTCGGCTGGCTGATTATTCTCTACGGCTTTCTGAAAACTTTTTTTATTGCGCTGTGCGCGGGCATCGGGTATTATATAGGAAAGCGCGCCGATGAAAAGTACGATTTTAAAGATCTGCTGGCCAGAGTTTTTCGAAAAGATTAATTATATTTAAGAGCGAGGGTAGGTATGAGCAGGAGGCAGGCCCGGGAACTTGCCTTGCAGGTTTTGTTCCAGGTGGATATCGGGAGGGCGCAACCGGAAGCGGCCATGCAATACGCCGCCCGGCAAAGACCTCTAAATGAGGATGACCTGGCCTTTGCCGGAAAAATAGTGCGGGGAACCCTCGAAAATTTGTCGGCCATCGACGGGGTCATCTCCCGCGTCAGCCACGACTGGGAACTGAGCCGGATGGCCGCCGTGGACCGCAATATCATTCGCCTCGCCCTGTTTGAAATTTTTTACTGCGCGGATATTCCCCCGGCGGTTTCGGTGGACGAAGCGGTAGAACTGGCGAAAGTATACGGCGGCGGCGATTCCAGCCGCTTTATCAACGGCATTTTGGGCAAGGTGGTCCGCGACCCGGCCGGTTATCTATAATTTTAATTTTTCTGTCCGGCAAACTGCTTGTTGGAAGCAGTTTTTTTTGTTAAAAATTCATTTGTTCATTATTCTGGCCGGCAGGAATTGACGGGGATGAGCGCGAAGTAATATGCTGAAGATGTTAAGAAAATACAGGTGAAGAGGGAGGGGAAAGGACTTTCCATGTACAAAATTCTTGAAAAGCAGGTATTTTCACCAATCATCAAACTGATGGTCATTGCGGCGCCCAGGGTAGCGAAAAAATGTCAACCCGGGCAGTTCGTCATCCTGCGCACCCACGAGGAAGGCGAGCGCATCCCCCTGACCATCGCTGACTTTGACCGGCAAAAGGGGACCGTCACCATCGTCTTTCAGGAGGTGGGCAAAACCACCCGGCAGTTGGGTGCGCTGGAAGCAGGGGACTGCGTCCGGGATTTTGTCGGCCCGCTGGGCACCCCATCGCACATCGAAAACTTCGGGACGGTGGTCTGCGTGGGCGGCGGGGTAGGCGTAGCCCCCGTATTTCCCATCGCCAGGGCCTACAAGGAAGCCGGCAATCACGTCATCGGGATCATGGGCGCGCGGACGAAAGAACTGATGTTTTGGGAAGATAAGATGCGGGAAGCGTGCAGCGAATTGTTTGTCACCACCGACGACGGTTCCTACGTAAGAAAGGGATTTGTTACCGACGTGCTGCAGGAAGTGATTGAAGACCGGGGGAAAGAGCAAATCGCCCTGGTGCTGGCCATCGGCCCCCAGCCGATGATGCGGGCCTGCTGCAACCTGACGAAGGAATACGGCCTGAAGACCATCGTCAGCCTTAATTCCCTGATGGTGGACGGAACCGGCATGTGCGGCTGCTGCCGGGTCACCGTCAGCGGGCAAACAAAGTTCGTCTGCGTGGACGGCCCCGAATTCGACGGCCACCAGGTGGATTTCGCCGAACTGGCGCGCCGGAACGCCTTTTTCCTGGCGGAAGAAAAGCTTTCGGCCCAGCGCTGGGAGGAGAGCAGGAAGAGTGCGGGATGCGGCTGCGGATGCAGATGCGGAGGTGGACATTAATGACGGAAGAAACGAAAGGACAAAAGAAAAAAATTATCCCGAAAAAAAATCCCATGCCCGCCCAGGATCCGGCGGAGCGCATCAAAAACTTTCACGAAGTAGCGCTGGGGTACACCGAAGAAGCCGCCCTGGCCGAAGCCGAACGCTGCCTCCAGTGCAAGAAAGCGCCCTGCCGCCAGGGCTGCCCGGTAGAAGTGGATATCCCGGCATTCATCAAACTGGTTGCCGAAAAGGATTTTGCCGGGGCAATTAAAAAGATTAAAGAAAAAAATGCCCTGCCGGCGGTGTGCGGCCGGGTGTGCCCGCAGGAAAACCAGTGTGAAAAATACTGCACCATGGGTAAAAAGAACGAACCTGTCGCCATCGGCCGCCTGGAGCGCTTCTGCGCCGACTGGGAACTGGCCAAAGGCGTGCTCCCGCAGGAAGTCGCCCCGCCCACGGGGTTTAAGGTGGCCGTGGTCGGCTCCGGCCCCGGCGGCCTCACCTGCGCCGCGGACCTGGCCAAGCTGGGGCATCAGGTGACCATTTTCGAAGCTCTCCACGTTCCCGGCGGAGTGCTGATGTACGGCATTCCCGAGTTCCGGCTGCCCAAGCGGGTGGTCCAGGCGGAAATCGAGAACTTAAAGAAACTGGGCGTAAAAATCGAAGTAAACGCGGTGGTCGGAAAATTTGCCACCATCGACGAGCTGATGGAGGAGGAGGGCTTCGACGCCGTCTACATCGGGACGGGCGCCGGCCTGCCTTACTTCATGAACATCCCCGGGGAAAATTCCTGCGGCGTGTATTCCGCCAACGAGTTCTTAACCCGGACGAATTTAATGAAGGCGTACCTGTTCCCCGAATGGGACACGCCCATTAAAATCGGCCGGAAGGTGGCCGTTCTGGGGGGCGGCAACGTGGCCATGGACGCGGCCCGCACGGCTTTACGTCTGGGCGCAGAAGAGTCCTGGATCGTGTATCGCCGTTCGAAAAACGAACTGCCCGCCCGCCACGAAGAAGTGGAACACGCCATCGAAGAAGGGGTTAAATTTGCCTTTTTGACCAGCCCCACCAGGATTCTGGCGGACGAAAACGGCCAGGTCAAGGCCATGGAGTGCCTGCGGTACGAACTGGGCGAGCCCGACGCCTCCGGCCGGCGCAGCCCCGTGCCGATCCCCGGCTCCGAATTTACCATGGAAGTGGACACGGTGGTGGTGGCCATCGGGCAGGGGCCGAACCCGCTGGTGCCCCGGACCACCAGGGGCCTGGAAGTGACCCGGAAGGGGAACATTGTCGCCGACCCGGCCACGGGAGCCACCTCCAAACCGGGCGTCTTCGCCGGCGGCGACGTGGTTACCGGCGCGGCGACGGTGATCCTGGCCATGGGCGCCGGCCGCGTGGCGGCCAAATCCATCCACGCCTACCTGATGAACAAAAAGGAGCAGGCGTAATTACGGCCGGCGAACACCAGGTAAAAACCTGCCGAGGGAGGCAATTTTGAGGGAAAACTGGAGAGAAAACGTGATCCGGTCAAATTTAGCGGTAAAAAAACTGCTGACCGTTACCGAGCTGACGGTCTACCTTAAGAACCTGCTGGACCGGGATCCGCTGCTGATCAACCTGTGGGTAAGGGGCGAGATTTCCAACTGCAAGCAGGCGGCCAGCGGCCACCTGTACTTTACCCTGAAGGACGAGCAGTGCAGCCTCAGGGCGATCATGTTTCGCTCCCGGTGCACCAGGCTGCCTTTTAAGCCCAAAAACGGCCTCGCCGTCCGGGTGCGCGGCTACGTGACGGTCTTTGAGCGCGACGGCACCTACCAGCTTTACGTGGAAGAAATGGAGCCCGACGGCGCCGGCGCCCTTTACCTGGCTTTTGAGCAATTGAAAGCCAAACTGCAGCAGGAGGGGCTGTTCGATCCCCGGCACAAGCAAAAACTGCCCTTTTTGCCACGGTGCATCGGCATCGTGACCTCCCCCGCGGGAGCGGTCATCCAGGATATGATCAAAATCATCAACCGCCGCTGGCCGGGCCTGGAAATTATTTTCGCCCCCGTGGCCGTCCAGGGGGAAACAGCGGCGGAGGAAATTGCCCGGGCCATCGCCCGGTTAAACCAGACGGACCGGGTAGAAGTCATCATTACCGGGCGGGGCGGGGGGTCCCTTGAAGAACTCTGGGCTTTCAACACGGAAATTGTGGCCCGCAGCATTTTTCACTCCCGGGTCCCCGTCATTTCGGCGGTCGGTCACGAAACCGATTACACCATCGCCGATTTTGCGGCCGACGTCCGCGCGCCCACCCCTTCGGCGGCCGCCGAACTGGTGGTGCCGGTCAAAGCAGAGGTCAAAAGGTACCTGCAGACAATGCAGGAGCGCCTGTACCGGGGGGCGGCGGAATACGTTAAACAGCACCGCCGGCGCCTGGATACCATCCTGGACCGCCCCCTGTTCCGGCGCCCGACGGAAGAGATCTGCGCCCGCCGGCAGCAAACGGTGGACTTTCTAAGCCAGCGGCTGGTTCAGGCCGTAAACAGCGCCAGGGAGGAAAACCGAAACCGCTTAAAGGTGCTGGCCGGCCGCCTGGAAGCCTTAAGCCCGCTGGCTACCCTGGCCCGCGGCTACAGCATTTGCACCCGCCCCGGAACGCCGGGGGTCATCCACAATGCCCGGGAAGTGGGCAGCGGGGAGGAAGTGCAGGTCAAACTGCACCGGGGCAGGCTGCTCTGCCTGGTGGAAGAAAGCATTGCGGAAGAGGCGCAAAGTTAGTCGACAGGAACAAAAGTATTGAGGCAAAAAGGTACAGAGGCAGAAAGTAAGATGACAAAGGTACAGAGGCAGAAAGTAAAAGCTGAAGAGGCACAAAGTTTAAATAAGTAAAAAGGCACAAAGCACAAAGGGGAAAAGGGGGAAAGTAAATATGGGAAAGGAGAGAGTGAGCAATGGCGGCCAAAATTATCAGCGGTACGGAGATCGCGAAGCAAATTCGCGAGGAAATTAAAGAGGAAGTGAAAAACCTGAAAGAGAAATATAACGTTACGCCAGGGCTGGTGACGATCCTGGTGGGAGAGAACCCGGCCTCGGTCAGCTATGTGACGGGGAAACAGAAAACGGCCAAAGAACTGGGCTTTTACTCGGTCCAGGACAACCAGCCGGCCGACATAACGGAAGAAGCGCTGCTGACCTTGATTGACAAATACAATCAAGATCCGTTGATTCACGGCATCCTGGTGCAACTGCCGCTGCCGAAACACATCAACGAAAACAAGGTGCTCTACGCCATCAATCCGGATAAAGACGTGGACGCCTTCCACCCGGTCAACGTTGGCAAACTGATGATTGGCGAGGCCAACTACTACCCCTGCACTCCCTTCGGCATTCAGCAAATGCTGATCCGGTCCGGGGTGCAGACCGACGGCGCAGAAGTAGTGGTGGTCGGCAGAAGCAATATCGTGGGCAAGCCGATTGCCATCATGATGGCCCAGAAGGCGAAGGGTGCCAACGCCACCGTCACCATCTGCCACACGGGCACGAAGAACCTGGCCGAACACACCAGGAGAGCGGACATCCTGATCGTCGCTGCCGGCCGGCCGAAAGCGATTACGGCGGACATGGTCAAGGAGGGCGCCGTGGTGATTGACGTGGGCGTCAACAGAATCGGCATGACCTCCGAAGGCAAGGCCATCCTGTGCGGCGACGTGGATTTCGACGCCATCAAGGAAAAGGCCAGCATGATCACCCCTGTCCCCGGCGGAGTAGGCCCGATGACCATCACCATGTTAATGCTCAACACCGTCAAGGCAGCCAAAGTCGCAAACGGAATCGCCTAATCACCTAAGTCCTCACCATAAAAAGTATTAAGCTCCAGGTGAATCCGAAACAACCTGAATTTAAAAACCCGCAATAAAATAAAGGTCCCGCTTCCCGGGACCTTTATTTTTCTGGTCGGAGCGACTGGACTCGAACCAGCGGCCTCTACCACCCCAAGGTAGCGCTCTAGCCAAACTGAGCTACGCCCCGTTTACATATATTATTTTAAAACATCCAGGCAAATAAAGTCAAGTTGTTTATGTTTTTAATTTTTTATCCTGGAGAGGAAATAGTTTACTCACATGATTAATAAATTAATGGAGACAATATAAAAAAACTGAATATCCCCCGGCCGTTCTTGCCGTTGGCGTCCTGAAAAAATTAAAGGGAGGCAGGCTAATGGGTAGAAGGCGTGGAGGAGTTATGTCCGACAGGCTGAAATACGAGTTAGCCGAAGAGCTCGGAGTGGCGGATATCGTCCGGCGGGAGGGCTGGGGCGGAGTTTCTTCCCGAAACTGCGGCAACCTGGTCCGCCTGGCCATCGAGCGCGCCGAACGCAGTTTAGTCGAAGGACGCTAACGGTTTTAAAAAAGGGATGCCCTTCTTCCGATGGGCATCCCTTTTAAATTTTGGGATAAAAAATAAATTTTAGATTAAAATAAGCAGGGAGGTGATGTTTTCCCTTGCGCGTTCAGGTTGATCAGGATCTATGCGTCAGTTGCGGAACGTGCATCGATCTCTGTCCGGATGTTTTTAGCTGGAACGAAGATGAAAAGGCGCAGGCAACCGAAGAGGAGATCCCGGAGGAACTGGAAAACGATGCCCACGAAGCCGTAGAAAACTGCCCGACCAGCGCAATCTCCGAATTCTAAACCGAAGGGCACGATCTGCTGTTCCGGTCGTGCCCTTTTCCTTTTCCCCTCAGGTATATCTTTTGGTTTGGCCTGGTAAAATTTAATCAGAGGGGAAACAAATGAAAAAATTCCGCGTCTTGCACCTGATCCGCCCCGCGGCGGGAGGAATGAAAAATCACCTCCTTTCCCTTTTAAGCCGCTTAAATCCCGATTTATTTGAAATCGTGGCGGCCTGTCCGGACGGCCCGCTGGCGGCCGAAATCGCTCACGCCGGTTTCCGGGCGGTTGCCCTGCCCCTGGTGGGGGAACTGTCCTTTCGAAAGGATTGGGAAACCATCCGCCTCCTGGTCAAAATCCTCCGCGAGGAAAAAATTGCCATCCTGCACGCCCACAGCGCCAAGGCGGGCTTTGTCGGCCGGCTGGCCGCCCGCCTGGCCCGGACGCCGGTAATTTTTCTGACGGCGCATAATTCGATTTTTTACGAGGATTGGCCGGCCTGGAAAAAAATGATCCTGGCGGCTGCCGAACGCGCCTTAAGCAGGGTCACCGACCGGATCATCACGGTTTCGGAAGCGCTGCGCCGGGAATTGATGCAAAAAGAAGGGATCAACCCCGACCGGATTGTCACCATCTATAACGGCATCGGCCCGGCTCCCGGCCGCCCCCCGAGGGAGCGCCGGCAGGTGCTGCGCGAACTGGGTCTGCCCCCTTTAGGGCAGGTGGTGGGGACAATCGCCCGCCTGGCCCCCCAAAAGGGCGTCGGTTATTTCCTGAAGGCGGCGGCCATGCTGGTCAAGGACTACCAGGTTAATTTTCTCATTGTCGGCGGCGGCCCGCTGCGCCGGCAACTGGAAAGCGAAGCGATATCTTTAGGTCTGCAAAACAGGGTTGTTTTCACCGGGGAGCGGGAGGACGTCCCGGCCATTTTGCCCGTTTTCGATATTTTCGTCCTGCCCTCGCTCACGGAGGGTTTTCCCCTGACGATTTTAGAAGCCCTGGCCGCGGGCCGCCCGGTAATCGCCACCAGGGTGGGCGGAATCCCGGAAGCAATCGTGGACAATTATACCGGCCTGCTCGTCAAACCCGGCGACCCGGCGGGGCTTGCGCTGGCCATCGCCGAATTGTTAAGCGACCGGGAAAGGGCCCTGGCGCTGGGCCGGGCAGGCCAGGCCTGCGCCAGGGACAGATTTACCGTTGCGCAAATGGTGCGCAGGGTTGAAGAAGAGTACATCAAGGCGCTGACCGCGAAAGGCCTGTTCACGGAACGGGACGGGTGGAATTTGCCGGAAACGGGTGGAGTCCAGGTTAAAAAATGAAGTTTTTGAGGGGACCGGCCATTTATTTGTTGATTTTCGCGCTGACCGCCATTTTCCCGGGGAAAATCGCCGCTGCTCCGCCGGCACTGTCGGAAGCTCTCCCCACGGCCAGGGCGGAGGCGGGGCAGCCCATCCCACCCGCTTCTTCCGCCGGGGGGAAAGTGCTGATGATCGTCATCGACCGGCTGACCCTGGCGGATTTAAGCCCGGCAACCAGGGCCAATTTTGACCGTTTACCCAATTTTCGCCGTTTAATGGAGCAGGGCGCCCTGGGTCTGATGAACTGCAACACCGCCGGCAGCGCCGGAAACCCCGAAAATACTTACGCGACCATCGGGGCAGGGGCGCACGTCCTGGCCCCCGGAACTTCCGCCCTGGGTTTTAACGCCGGGGAAATCCTTCCCGGGGGCGCCGGCCGGCAGGCAGCTGAAGAATACCGGAGCCGGACCGGAAAGAACGCCCCCCGGGGGGCGGTGGTTCACCTGGGCATCGCCCGGATCAGGGAACAAAACGCCGGGCTCCCTTACCCGGCGCGGCCGGGCGCCCTGGGCACGGTACTGCGCAAGGCGGGCAGGAAAACGGCGGTTTTGGGAAACGCCGATACTCCCCTGGGACCGCGACGCCAGGCGGTGTCCATCGCCATGGACGAGAACGGCCTGGTTGATTACGGAAACGTCGGCGCCGGGCTGCTGACGAAAGACAGCGAATTTCCCGGCGGGCTGCGGACCAACTACGCCGGTCTGCTCCGGGAGATGGCCGGCCTCCCCGGGGATACCGCCCTGACGGTCGTCGAAGTGGGGGATTTATCCCGCCTGGAGGATTTTAAAGAAGACGTTTTGAAAAACGTACTTTCCGTAAAGCGGGAAGAGATTCTCCGGGAGATTGATTTTTTTCTGGGACAGGCAAGCAGGTGCATCGATCTGAAAAAAGATTTGCTCCTGATTGTTTCGCCTACCCGCAGCACCATGCCGCCGGGCGAAGAAAACTATCTTTCGCCGGTGCTGGTTGCAGGCGCCGGCCTTTCCCCGGGTCTATTATCTTCGCCGAGCACAAAAAGACCGGGATTAATTCTCAACACGGATCTCGCCCCGACCATTTTACGCTTTTTCCGCCTGTCCGTTCCCGGGCACATGCTTGGCCAGCCGGTGCAGGTATTGACGGCAGCAAACCAGCCGGCCGCCCTTTCCGCCCTGCAGAAGCAGCTGGCCCTGACCTACACCGCCCGCCCCTGCCTGCAGAAGGGGTATCTCATTTATCAGCTGGCGCTGCTGGTCGCCGGCCTGGGTTGCGTTTTCCGGGGGCACAGCCGGGCGCTTCCGGTTTTGCGCCCCTTTTTGTTGGCCATGTTGGCCGTGCCCCCGGCTTACCTGCTGCTCCCTTTGCTGCCCCAGCCTTCTTTGGCCGTCTTGACCCTGGAGCTTATTTCGCTCACGGCGGGGCTTATCTTCCTGGCCCTGGCGGCCGGCCGCCGATCGCCTTTGGGTTCCCTGATTTACCTGGGCCTGCTGACCGCCGGCCTGATCGTTGCCGACGCCCTGCTGGGTTCGCCCCTGCAAAAAACGTCGCTGATGGGTTACGATCCCATCATCGGGGCCCGTTTTTACGGAATCGGGAACGAATACATGGGGGTTCTCACCGGCTCTTTAACCGTCGGCGGCACGGCTGCCCTGACCCTTTTTCCCCGTTTCCGCCGGGCCGGCGTGATTACGCTCGGGCTGCTTTTTCTGCTGGCCGTTTATGTGCTGGGAAACCCCCGGCTGGGCGCCAACATGGGAGGAGTAATCGCTGCCTCGACCGCCTTCCTGACCACATTTCTGCTGCTCTGCGGAATCAGGTTTAGTTTCAAAACCGTTTCATGCCTGGCGGGGGTGGTGATTTTCCTGGTTGCCGGATTATTTCTGATTGACCTGCAGCGTGCCCCGGAGGCCCAGTCTCACTTCGGCCGCAACGCCGCCATCGTGATGTCCGGCGGTTGGCCGGAAGTGGTTGACATCATCAAACGGAAAAGCGAAATAAATATAAAACTGTTTAAATATACGATCTGGAGCCGGATCTTTTTAGCCAGCCTGAGCAGTCTGGCCCTTCTTTTCTACCGCCCGGTAGGGGTGATGGCCGGGGTGAAACGCGCCTTTCCCGATCTCTACAAAGGTTTCCTGGGAGTGGTCCTGGGCAGCATCGCGGCCCTGCTCTTCAATGACTCCGGCATCGTAGCCGCCGCCACCACCTTGATTTTTGTAGTCTCCCCCCTGATTTATCTGATTTTAACGGAGCAATGTAAATAAAAAATTTTATTTGACAACTACCGATCTTATGCTACAATTGAATTTGATTGAAAATCAGGAAGGGGGAGATAACCCAAATGAAACACTTGGGCCGCCACGTGCTGGCTGAAATTTGGGGCTGCGATTTTGACGTCTTAAACGATATGGAAAAGGTCGAACAAATCATGGTCAAGGCAGCATTGGAAGCAGGGGCGGAAGTTCGCGAATGCGTCTTCCACAAATTCAGCCCGCAAGGAATCAGCGGCGTGGTGGTGATCTCGGAATCTCATTTGGCGATTCACACGTGGCCGGAGTTGGGGTACGCGGCAGTCGACGTCTTCACCTGCGGTGAAAAGGTGGACCCCTGGGATGCCTGTAATTATTTAACAAACTACTTCAACGCAAAAAAAATCACGGCTCAGGAAACGAAGCGAGGTATTTTACCGGCGGCAGACTCACCAGGTGGTCGTAATCTCTAGGAGGGGGATTTTTATTAGTACCCACTTAAAAAAAGGTTAGCGTAAGCCTTGCCATCCCGAAAGGAACAGCAAGGCTTATGCTTTTTTATAGCGTCTTTTTGAGGAGGATTTGGGCGGGTTTTAACGAAATAATATTTTAGGGGATAGGGGGTTTCGTTTTGTTAAGTCAAATCTTGGCGCCAATTGAAATATATCTGGAAAAGACCCGGGTTATTTTTCTCAAGGCCTGCAGCATAAGGGCAGGGAACTTAGGCCGCCTGGCCCGCCTGGAGTTTGAGCCGGCTGATTTTACGCTCCGGCCGGCCCTGGTAATTCTCTCCGGCGGCATGTTCGGGCCGGTAACCGCAAAAATCATCAAGCTGGCGGCAATGTTTCAATTTGTTTACATAGCATCTTTATTGCATAATGATATTTCCGAAGATGCAGGATCTGTTTGCAAATCCAAAAATTTATCCAACAGGAACCATTTTCCCATCCTGGCCGGCGATTACTTTTACAGTAAATCTTTTTTGATCCTTTACGAAACCGGCCTGCTTAAACATTTGCGCACTTTATCGGAAACAATCGGCGAACTCAATAAAGTAAGCATTTTAAAATTAAAAAATCCTGACGATTGCCGGGTCCGGGAAGAATACGTGAAAAAAGACACGGCCAGCCTTTTCGCCTGGGGCTGCAAGATCGGCGCGGAAGCAGGCGGCGCCGGCGAACAAGAAATCCAAAACCTCTACCGGTACGGCTTTCACCTGGGTATGGGCACCGGCCTGAGTAAAGAAAACATTTATCCCGAAAAGGCGGCGCAGCATTTTGACGAAGCAAAGGGGCAGCTGGTTCCCCTGCCCCCGGGAACGGCCCGGGACACTCTGGCGAAGCTGGTCGATTATCTCCGGAACGGGAAGAAGGACGGAGCAATTGGTAAAAATTCCGGCACAGTATAAAAATAAAGAGGAATACGTGGAAGCGATTTTTTCCGCCATCGCCCATCGCTACGACCTGCTCAACTCGCTGCTCAGCTTTAACCAGGACAAATCCTGGCGGCGCTTTGCCGTCCGCCGGACGGGTTTAAGGCCGGGCGGCCGCGGCCTGGACGTGTGCTGCGGCACGGGCATGTTCGCCCTTGAGCAGGCGAAAGTGGCCGGCCCCGACGGGAAAGTGGTGGGCGTGGATTTTTGCGAAAAAATGCTGGCCAGGGCGCGCCTGAATATTGCCAAAACCCCTTACGCCGGGGTTATTGAGCTGGTCTTCGGCAACGCCGTGAAGCTCCCCCTGGCCGACGACAGCTTCGATTGCGCCACCATCGGGTTTGCCCTGCGCAACGTCCCCGATATTTTTCAAACCGTGGCGGAAATGACGCGGGTGGTCCGCCCCGGCGGCAAAGTGGTTTCTTTGGAGCTGTCCAAACCCACGGCGCCGGTATTTAAGCAGCTTTATTCCCTGTATTTCAACCGCCTGGTTCCCCTGATCGGGCGCCTGGGCGTGGGGATAAGCGGCCCCTACGGCTATTTGCCCGAGTCTCTGAAGGATTTTCCCGACCAGGAGGAAATCAAAAAGATTTTTGAGCGGGCCGGCTTAAAAGACGTGCACTATTTCCGGTTGACCGGCGGAGTGGTCAGCGTGCACGTGGGAACGGTGGGGTGAGGGGACAGCAATGGCTTACCGGGATCTGCGCCAGTTTATCGCGGCTTTAGAAGAAAGGGGCCTGCTGAAAAGAATCACGGCGGAAGTAGACGCCGAACTGGAAATTTCGGAAATCACCGACCGGATAAGCAAGGCGGGCGGTCCGGCGCTTTTTTTTGAAAACGTCCGGGGGTACCCAATGCCCGTGGTCACCAACCTGTTCGGGAGCCGGGAGCGGATGCGGCTGGCCCTGGGGGGAAAAGATCCGGACGACATCGGCCGGGAACTGGCCGAACTCCTGAACCCCGGTGAGCTGCCGGTCACTTTTCTGGAAAAATTAAAGGCGCTCCCCCGGCTGGCGGAGGTTTCTTCCTGGCTTCCCCGGGTGGTTAAAACGGGTCCGTGTAAACAGGTCGTCTTAAAAGAACCTTCTTTGCGCCAGATTCCCGTCTTGAAATGCTGGCCGGGCGACGGCGGACCGTTTATCACCCTGCCGCTGGTTTTTACCAAAGATCCGGAAACGGGGCGGCGCAACGTAGGCATGTACCGGATGCAGGTTTACGACGAAAAAACGACCGGGATGCACTGGCACATCCACAAGGGCGGGGCGGAGCACCTGCGCAAGCAGCAGCAAAAGCGGGAAATTTTGCCCGCGGCCGTAGCCATCGGGGCCGACCCGGCGGTCATTTACGCCGCCACCGCACCTTTGCCGCCGGGCCTGGACGAAATGCTTTTCGCCGGTTTTTTGCGCAAAGCGCCGGTGGAACTGGTTCGCTGCACAACGGTGGACCTGGAGGTGCCCGCCCACGCGGAAATTATCCTGGAAGGCTACGTGGACCCGAACGAATCCCGGCTGGAAGGGCCCTTTGGGGACCATACCGGTTTTTATTCCCTGCCGGATCATTATCCGGTTTTCCACCTGACCTGCGTCACTCACCGGCGGGACCCTATTTACGCGGCGACCATCGTGGGCCGGCCGCCCATGGAGGATTTCTACCTGGGGAAGGCCACCGAGCGGATTTTCCTTCCTTTCCTGAAAATGCTGGTGCCGGAAATTGTGGACGTAAACATGCCCGCGGAAGGGGTTTTCCACAATTGCGTAATTGTGGCCATCAACAAACAATACCCCGGCCAGGCGAAAAAAGCGATCTGCGCCCTCTGGGGAATGGGCTTGATGATGCTGGCGAAGCTGATTATCGTGGTCGACGCCCACGTGGACGTCCAGGACCTTTCCGGGGTGATGTGGCGCGTTTTTAACAACGTGGACCCCCGCCGCGATCTAATAGTTGTCGACGGGCCGCTGGACGCCCTCGATCATTCTTCACCTTTCCCCGGCTACGGGAGTAAAATGGGGGTGGACGCCACCCGCAAGCTGCCGGAAGAAGGGCATCCGCGGGAATGGCCGGAGGAAATCGTAATGTCCGCAGAGATCAAAGAACTGGTCGACAGGAAGTGGGAGAGTTATGGCCTGGCGGAAATTGTTGCGAAAGGTAAAGATTTTCCTGGAAATGATTAAGTTTGAGCACACCCTTTTTGCCCTGCCCTTTGCTTACGTGGGGGCCCTCCTGGTGCAAAAGGATATACCTTCGGGGCACGATTTGTTCTGGATTACCCTGGCCATGGCCGGCGCCCGTACGGCGGCCATGTCTTTAAACCGGATAATTGATTTGCCGATTGATGCGGCAAACCCCCGCACGGCCAACCGGGCGCTCCCGCGCGGCCTGCTTTCGGTGAAAGAGGTCTGGGTTTACGTGGTCCTGTCCTTTGCGACTCTGCTGTTTTCCGCCGCCCGGTTAAGCCCCCTGGCGCTGGCGCTCTCCCCGGGAGCGGTGGCGGTGTTGAGCTTTTATTCTTACACGAAAAGGTTTTCCTGGACCTGCCACCTGTTTTTGGGCCTCGCCTTAAGCCTTGCTCCGGTAGGGGCCTGGGTGGCCATCGCCAACCGCGTCGACCTGGCTCCCCTGTTGCTGGGAGCGGGGGTGATCTTTTGGGTGGCCGGCTTTGATATTATTTACGCCTGCGACGATTACGACTTCGACCGCCGGTACGGAATTTATTCGATCCCGGCCCGTTTCGGCATCAAAAAGGCGCTGACCGTCGCGGCGGTCTTTCATCTGGCGGCGGCCGTGTTCTTCCTGGCGGTGGCCTTTTTCCTGCACCTGGGCTTTTTCTATTACATCGGCATCGCTGTGGCCATGATGCTGCTGTTTAAGCAGCACAGGCTGGTCAGCCCCGATGACCTGTCCCGGGCGGGGGTGGCTTTCTTCAATTTAAACGGGGCGCTCTCCGTTGCCGTGTTTATTTTCACGTTGCTGGACGTGCTTTTTCCCCTCAATGTTACCTCGTTAGCGAGCAACCTTGTTTCGTTTGCCATCTTCCGGTAGCTGGTTTATAATGTAAGCCACAGGGGACACAGAGCTAAATTAAATTCACTGGTGAGGTTACGATCGTGAGCGATCTCAACAAGTCTGAACTTCTCCGGCAGTTGCCGGCGGTGCACGAGGTTTTGCAGGCGCCGCCGGTGGCCGGTCTGCTGGCCGTTCACCCACGGGCGGCGGTCACGGAGGCCGTCCGGGCGGTTTTGGACCGGGTGCGCCGACAGGTTGCCGCCGGGGAAGGCTTGCCCGCGGCCGGTGAAGCGGAACTGCTTTTTTTTCTTGTCCGGGAGGTCGTCAAAGCAATTGAACGGGAGGCGCGGCCGAACTTGCGCCGGGTGATCAACGCCACGGGGGTGGTGCTGCACACCAACCTGGGCCGGGCGGTCTTGAGCGCAAAAGCACAGCAGGCCATTCAAATGGCCGCTTCCGGATACACCAACCTGGAGCTGAACCTGGAGACGGGGCGCCGCGGGTCGCGCTACGCGGCGGTGGAAGGAATTATTACCCGGCTCACCGGGGCGGAAGCGGCGCTGGTGGTAAACAACAACGCCGCCGCCGTGCTGCTGGCCCTGGGCACTCTGGCCGGCGGAAAGGAAGTAATTGTTTCTCGCGGGCAATTGATCGAAATCGGAGGCTCGTTCCGGATTCCCGACGTCATGAGGCAAAGCGGCGCCGTTCTGGTGGAGGTGGGAACCACCAACAAAACCTACCCGGACGATTACCGGCGGGCCATCAGCGAGAGGACGGGCCTGCTGCTCCACGTGCACACGAGCAATTACCGCATTGTGGGGTTCACCCGGGAAACCACCGTAGCAGAGCTGGTTGAGCTGGGGCGGGAGTTCGGGCTGCCGGTGATGAGCGACCTGGGCAGCGGCGTACTGATCGATTTAGAGCCTTTCGGCCTGCCCGGCGAGCCTACGGTGCAGCAGGTGGTGGAGGCCGGGGCGGACGTGGTGACCTTTTCCGGGGATAAACTGCTGGGCGGTCCCCAGGCGGGGATTATCGCCGGCAAAAAAGACCTGCTGGCGAGGATGAAAAAGAACCCCCTGACCCGTGCCCTGCGCATCGATAAATTCACCGTCGCCGCCCTGGAAGCCACGCTGCGCGCCTATCTGGACCTTGCGCGAGCCGCCGGGGAAATCCCGGTTTTAAAAATGCTCACCGCCGGAAAGGACGCCTTAGAGCCGCGCGCCCGGGAACTGGCCCGCCTTTTAGCCGGGTACGCCGGCGGCCGGGCGGAAATAACGGTGGAACAGGTCATTTCCCGCGTCGGCGGCGGCGCCCTGCCCACGGCGGAGTTGCCCTCTTTCGCGGTGACCGTGAGGCCGGCGGACATTTCCGCGGAAGAATTGAGCCGGCGGCTGCGCAAAGGCAATCCGGCCGTCCTCGGGCGGATTCAGGAGGACCTTTTGCTGCTGGACGTCCGGACGCTGCAGGAAGGAGAAGACGAGCCCCTGGCCGGAGCCGTTAAAAACGCTCTCGAGGCTGATTTGGGGATGGATGATGACGATAATGAGCAATCCGGGTAGCCTGATTATCGGCACGGCCGGCCACGTGGACCACGGCAAGACGGCGCTGATTAAAGCCCTCACGGGAATCGACACCGACCGCCTGAAAATTGAAAAGGAGCGCGGGATTTCCATTGAACTGGGGTACGCCTTTTGCCGGCTGCCCAGCGGGCGCCGGGCCGGAATCGTCGACGTGCCCGGGCACGAGCGCTTTATTAAAAACATGCTGGCGGGGGTAGGGGGGATCGATCTCGTCCTGCTGGTCATTGCCGCCGACGAAGGCATCATGCCCCAGACCAGAGAACATGTAGACATTATTGAGCTTTTGCAGATCAGGCAGGGGGTGGTCGCCCTGACCAAGGTTGACCTGGTTGATGAAGAGTTCCTGGAGCTGGTGCGCGAAGAAGTGCGGGATTTTCTGCAGACCACCTCCTTAAAAAATGCCCCGGTCGTCGAAGTTTCCGCCGTTACCGGAAAGGGTCTGCCTGAACTCCTGGAAGCCCTCGATCGGGCGGCCGCCCGGGCGCAAACGAAACCGGCGGCCGGACCCGTCCGTTTGCCCATCGACAGAGCCTTTACCATTGCCGGTTTCGGCACCGTCGTTACGGGTACCTTGTGGAGCGGGGTAATCCACACCAACGACGTCCTGGAAATTTTGCCGTCGGGCTTACCCGCGCGGGTGCGCTCCCTGCAGGTGCACGGGGAAAAGGTTGCCGAGGCGCGCGCCGGGCAGCGGGTGGCCGTAAATATCCCCGGGATTGAAGTTACGGAGGCGGGACGCGGCAGCGTCCTGGTCGAAAAAGGTGCCTTTAAACCGGCCGCCAGGCTGGACGTCAAGCTTTCCTTGCTCAAAGACGCACCGAAAGCGCTGGCCCACCGCAGCCGGGTGCGCTTTTACCTGGGGACGGCGGAAATTCTGGGGCGGGTGCTGTTTTTCGACCGGGAGGAACTGGCTCCGGGAGAAACGGCGTACGCTCAGCTCTTGCTGGAAGAACCGGCCGTTGCCGCCCGGGGGGACCGTTTCATCCTGCGCTCCTATTCCCCCATGCGGACCATTGGCGGGGGCGCCGTCATTGACCCGGCCGCCGGAAAACATAAGCGCGGGCGCGAAGAGGTCATCGCAGCCCTGGCGGCGCGCGAAAAGGGCGAGCCCGGGGAACTGGTCGCCACGGCCTTAAAAAAAGCAAAAAATAAACTGCTCACCAGGGAGAATTTAAAAGCGGCGGGAATCAACCGGGAAGACCTGGACGGTGCTTTAGCCGGGCTGGTTGCCGCGGACCAGGCGCTGCCAATCAAAATTGATCAAGAGGAATATTTTGTCTCGGCAGAAGTATTCCGCCGCTGGGGGGAAGAGCTAAAAAGTTTGCTGGCGGACTACCACCGGGAGCACCCCTTAAGGGAGGGACTGCCCCGGGAAGAAGTGCGCTCGCGCCTTTTCCCGGCTTTGACTTCCCGGCAGTTGCAGGCCCTTTTAGGGGTTATGGAAGAGCGGGGGATGATCAAACTCTTTGCCCAAACAGTAGCTCTCCCCGGCTTTTCACCGCACTTAAACGACCGGCAGCAAGAAGCACTGGCCCGCCTGGAGCAAGAATACAAAAAGGCCGGCCGGCAGCCCCCCCGCTGGAGTGACGCGGCCGCCCCCGTCCTCCGGGACGCGGAAGAGGCTCAGGAACTCCTGCAATATTGTTTGCGCCGGGGCATCCTGGTGAAAGTGGCGGACGATCTCTACTTCCACGCCGGGGCCGTCGAGGAAGCAAAAAAGCTGCTTTTCGATTACCTGGCCGAAAAGGGGGAAATTACCGTCGGGGAAGCGCGGGACGTCTGGCAGACCTCCCGCAAATACGCCCTCCCCCTGATGGAATATTTCGACCGGAACAAAGTTACGAAAAGAATCGGGGATAAGCGGGTAATGAAGCAGGGATCAGGGGGTAGGGATTAGACCCTCATGCCGCTTTTTTCACGGCACCACCAGAGGATGAAAATTACCGGCCCGCCGTTCGATTTGCCAGGAGCGACATATGCGTAAGGCTGGTAACGAAACACGGCGGGCAAAAGGGAATTTTCGGGGAAGGGCGGAGGGAAGGGAATGAACAAGCTGGAAGAAATAATCGTTCGGGAAATTAAAGCAAAGGGGCCGCTAACTTTTGCCCGGTTTATGGAAATGGCCCTTTATTACCCGGAGCTGGGCTACTATACCGGCCCCGGCGTAAAGATCGGTGCCGCCGGGGACTTTTATACCAGTCCCGACGTTCATCCGGCCTTCGGCCAAATGCTGGCCCGCCAGTTTGCGGAAATGTGGGCAAAGCTGGGCGGGCCGGGCCGGTGGGAAGTGGTGGAGTACGGAGCGGGAAAGGGCCGGCTGGCCGCCCACATCCTGAACTTCTTACAGGAGCACTATCCCGAAACCGCCAAAGGCCTTACCTATTACATTCTTGAAATCAGCCCCTCTTTGGTCGAAATCCAAAGAGAAGAACTGAAAAAGATCAAGGTCGAAAAGATCGTCTGGGCAAAAAATGCCGGCGAACTTTCCGGCAGGGTTACCGGCTGCCTTTTTTCCAATGAACTGGTCGACTCCTTTCCCGTCCACCGGGTCCGCCAGACGGACGACGGCCTGAAAGAAATCTACGTCGGCTATCGCGGCAATTCTTTCGTAGAAGAAGAAGGCCCGCTTTCCACTCCCCTCTTACAAACTTACTTCGAAGCCGAAGGAGTGGTCCTGGAGCCGGGACAGGCGGCCGAAGTAAACCTGGCCGCCCGGGATTGGCTGCAGGAAGCGGCAAAATGCCTGCAGAAGGGTTTTCTTCTTACCATCGATTACGGCGGCACGGCGGCGGAGCTTTATGCCCCCTTCCGGCCCGACGGCACTTTGCGTTGTTTTTATAAACACAAACTAAGCATCGATCCCTACCGGAACATCGGCGAACAGGATATTACCGCCAGCGTCAACTTTTCCGCCCTGATGCGCTGGGGGGAACAGTCCAGCCTGACCAGCCTGGGGCTGCTTTCCCAGGCAAAATTTTTACTGAAGCTCGGCATCCTGGACCTGCTTCCAAACTCCCCGGAAGAATATTCCTTTGATCACGAAAAACTAAAAACGACCCTGGCCATAAAAAAATTAATTATGCCCGGGGGGATGGGAGAGGCTTTCCGGGTCCTCATCCAGGGCAAGGGGTTTCCCGAAACCCCCCGGCTAAAAGTTTTCCAATGAACATCTTAAAGCCATTTTTTTAAGGAACTGCTCATAAAAACGCTCGTTCTCTCCATTAATCATGAAAATTGAAGGCACTAAGGCACAGAGGCACAAAGAGAAATGTATAGACGACCGGGAATATTTTACTTTGTGCCTGACATTTTTAAGGAACTGCCTATGATGACTTGCGTCTCCATAAAAGATGAAAATAGTTTACAAGAGTATCTATCCCTAACCCCTAACCCCTAACCCCTAACCCCTATTTTTGAGGAGGCGAGCCGCCTGGTTAAAACTTTTTCTGCTCAAGCCGGAGAAGGTAAATATACGGTTTCCCTCACGGCAACGGTTACCGGCGACGGGATCATTATCCAGCTGCTCGGCGGCGAAAAGCCCCACGTAGGGGCGGTGGTAATCGGCCTGCCCCGCCCGAGCCTGGCCGACCCGGCGCAAATCAGCTGCAACGCCATCGTCGTCCCCTTGCTGGGCCATAAGGACGACGAAGCGGCCAAACCCGTTGCCGAACGGGTCGCCCGCCTCTGTAACCAGCCGGTGGCGGTTGTGGCCGGAATCCATATCGACCGGGCCACAACCGCCGACATCGACCTCCTGAAGAAAAATACCGGCGCGGCCCTGGATAAATTATGCGGCCTCCTTTCGGACATAATAAGACAGTAATTGATTGCCGCGAACAAGGAGGTGACGAAATGTTTTCCGATCCCAAGAGTAAAAAAACCAGGAAAGAAGACGATCGCTGCTGCCCGGCCGATGAAGATGTCCAGTTAACCTCCGAGGACGACAGCTGCCTGGAAGATGAAGAAGATGACGAGGATAGCAGCTGCCCGACGTGCTTTATTTAGCGGCCGGGTGCAAAGCGGGGTCCGCAGCAAAAGGACCCCGTTAATTTTTTGTTAAATTTTTACGAACCCTCTTGACAGCACTTATTAATCAACAATAAAATGAACATGAGAATCGATCTCATGTCATAGTTTTAAATTTAAACTGAAAATGATTCTCATCCCATTTCACTCTCAAAGCATTAAAAATTAAAGCATAAAGGAGCAATGGCTATGTTTGGGTTACCGAAAAGGCACCGCTGCCGCGGCTGGAGATGCACTGAACAACCACCTCCCGGGCCGATGACCCTGGCGGAAGTAAAAAGGGGGCAACGCTGCCGGATTATCAACATCCCGTCGGAAAAAATCCGCGCGCAGGCGCTGCGTTTTGGCATTGCCGAGGGGGAAATTGTCACCTGCCGGGAAAAAATCCCGGCCGGTCCGGTTGTAATTGCCCGGAACAGGCAGGAAATCGCCGTCGGGCGCAGACTGGCCCGGCAAATTCAGGTGCAGCAAATCTAGCAAATCTATCTGGCAAATCTATTCGGAGGAAGAAGTGGGGGAGTAAATTTTATGCCCGCCTGCCACAAAGCTCATCCGCAGCCAAACACCCCCTCCGGGGCGCGTAGAATAGTCCTGGCCGGCAACCCCAACACGGGAAAGTCGGTTTTTTTTAATTATTTAACGGGCATGTACGTAGACGTGTCCAATTACCCCGGAACCACCCTGGAAATCTACAGCGGCAGGCTCGGTTCCGACGCGGTTATCGATACACCGGGAGTTTACGGAATTTCTTCCTTTAACGAAGAAGAACGCCTTGCCCGGGATATCATCCTTACGGCGGACCTGGTTTTAAACGTTGTTTCCGCCGCCCACCTGGAGCGCGATCTCTTCCTCACCCAGCAAATCATCGACACCGGGGTCCCGGTAATTGTTGCTTTGAACATGATGGATGAGACCAAAAGGGCCGGCCTTGAAGTCGATGGGGAGCGGTTGAGCGAACTGCTGGGGGTGCCGGTGATCCCCACGGTGGCCGTAAAAAAGGAAGGGCTTGACCGGGTGAAGGCGGAGCTTTTTACCGCCCGGCCGGGAAACGCCACCCCGGGTCTGGAAGAGGAGCTTGCCCCGCTGCTTCCCCTGGTGGATACGCGGGGGGAAGCCCTGCTGGTGTTAGAAGGGGATCCGGTCGTCGCCGCCCGCCACGGCTGTGCGCCGGGCACCCGGCAGGAAGAAATTTACCGCCGCCGGCGGGAGCGGGTAAACGAAATCTACCGGCAGGCGGTGCGGGAAACCTCCCGGGGAGCCGGCTTCGGAACACTCCTCGGACGCTGGATGCTGAAGCCGGCCACGGGAATCCCCATGCTGCTCGTGACCCTTTGGGTAATGTATAAGGTAATCGGGGTCTTGATTGCCGGCACCGTGGTAGAATTTACCGAAGAAACCGTTATGCGGGGGATCTACGAGCCCGCGATCCGGAATTTTGTGGAGCTATTTATCTCCCGGTCTTCCGTGCCGGGCGCCATTCTCACGGGCGAGTTCGGCCTGCTCACCATGACGGTAACCTACCTTTTGGGCCTGCTCATGCCCCTGGTGGCCGGGTTTTATTTCTTTTTGTCCCTATTTGAAGACTCCGGCTATTTGCCCCGGATCGCCGCCCTGGTCGACCGCCTGCTCAACGCCGTCGGCTTAAACGGCCGGGGGATAATCCCGCTTATTTTAGGGTTCGGCTGCGTAACCATGGCCACCATTACCACCAGGCTTTTATCTTCGGACCGGGAGAGAATAATCGCCATTTTCCTTTTGGGGTTGACCATCCCGTGCTCCGCCCAGCTGGGGGTCATCGCCGGGATGCTGGCCGGTTTGGGGGGGCAGTACGTGGCCCTGTATGCCCTGGTGATTTTCGGGGTGCTGGTGATGGCCGGCACCCTGCTTTCCACCTTTTTGCCGGGCGAGCCGGTGGATCTCCTCATCGACCTGCCGCCGCTGCGGGTGCCGCGCCTGGATAACGTCCTGAAAAAAACCGGGATCAAATCGTACCACTTTCTAAAGGAAGCGGCGCCGCTTTTTGCCCTGGGCGCACTGCTCATCAGCATTTTCCAGCTGACGGGCGTTCTGGAGTTTCTGCAAAACCTCCTGGCACCCGTGACCGTAGGCTGGTTGCGGCTGCCCCGGGAAACGGCCACGGCCCTGATCATGGGCATTGTGCGGCGGGACTTCGGCGCCGCCGGATTAACCGCCCTTGACCTGAACCCTCTCCAAACCATTGTGGCCCTGATCACCATCACTCTGTTTGTACCCTGCATTGCCTCGATCCTGGTTATTTTTAAGGAGCGGAGTAAAGGGGAAGCGGCTTTGATCTGGGGAGGCAGCTGGGTGATCGCCTTTTTAATGGGCGGTCTGGTGGCGCAACTGGCCCGGCTTTTTAACCCCTTCGGGGCAAACCCGGGAGTGGCCCCGGTAACGCTGATTTTTGCCGTGCTCACCCTGGTCGTGGCGGGTCTGGCCCTCTTTTTGCGCCGCTCCCGGCAAACAACCAACAATCCGGGGATAGGGGGGTAAAAAATGGCTGTTTTGAACCTCACTTGCCCTTGCTGCGGCTATCCGGCAACGGATGAGCGGACCGTCCGCTGCCCCCGCTGCAATCATCCTCTGCAGCTGTCCCCGGGCTGTCCGGGCGAGTGCAGGGAATGTATCAAAAAACGTAAAATCAAGATCAGCAAGAAAAGAGTGGGGGAAGAAGGCAAAAGCCCAGGAGACGCTTTAGAAGGCTCTTGATCTTCGATAACCTTTGTCCACGGGCAAGGGTTTCTGTTTACTGGCCTCTACCGCCAGTTTATCGCAGCGAAGGTTAAATTTGTTGGCAGCGTGTCCCTTCACCCAAACCCAGGTAATTTTGTGCCTGGCGGCCAAAGAGAGCACCTGCTCCCAGAGGTCGGCGTTTTTGGCGGGGGTTTTATTGGCCCGGAACCACCCGTTGGCCTTCCACCTTTTCACCCATCCCAGGTTCAGGGCGTTAATTACATACTGGCTGTCGCTGTATACAATCACCCGGCAGGGCCTGGTTAACGCTTCCAGGCCCTTGATTACTGCCATTATCTCCATTCTGTTGTTGGTCGTCCGGGCGAATCCCCCGGAAAGCTCTTTAATTACATCTTTATATTTCAAAACCACTCCGTAGCCACCGGGGCCGGGGTTCCCGCTGCACGCCCCGTCGGTGTATATCTCCACCACAGGGAAACCTTGCACAAAACCACATCCTTAAATACTGGAATTGGGGATTAGGAATTGGGAATTAGGGGGTTGGGGGTTGGGGTAAGGTTAGACACGACAGTTATTGTGAGCATCTCCCTTTAGAAAAAATCTTTTCAGAAATTATACAATAAAACACGCCCGGGACGAAACAACAAACTTAAAAATAGGAGATAGGAGAAAGGGATTAGGGGATAGGGGGGCACGAATGTTCCTCGAGCAGCTATTCTGAAAATATTTGTGAAAAAAGGAGCACGATAGGTTGACTATGTGCATAATTTCACTTATAATAATAGTAAGTGAATATAATCACATGCATTGTTTTAATCGCCGGAAGGTACATCTTGTCTATCCTGATTTGCTTATGCTATTATTTTTAAAAAAATGAAAGGGGACGAGGCGGGTGTATAAAAAAATACTGGTTCCCGTTGACGGCTCGGACAGTTCAACGGAAGCCCTGAAACACGCGGTGAAATTGGCCGGGCTGACCGGGGCGGAAATAACGCTTTTCCACGTGATGCACTTCCCGGCGCAACTGGAGACCTACAGCGGCAAACTGGGGGAAGCGTATTATTTGATGAAGGACAGAATCAAAGAACACGCCGAGGAAATCCTGGAAAAAGCGAGGGAAGATTGCTCGGCGCAAAAAATTTCTTTTACGGAAAAAGCGGTTTGGGGCGAGCCGGCCAACGAGATTATCCAGGAAACGCAGCAGGGCGGCTATGACCTGGTTGTCATCGGCAGTCGGGGGCTGGGAGAAATTAAAGGCTGGCTCTTGGGAAGCGTCAGCCAAAGAGTGGTCCGCCACTCGAAATCTCCCGTGCTGGTGGTTAGATGAATAAGCGCAGCCGTTCGGCTGCGGTCAAAAAGAAGGGGCCAAAAAAGAACCCAAAAAGATCCGGACGGTAATAACCGGCAAAGCACGCTGGATGACTACCGGCCGGGCAGCCCGGGAGGAAGCGTGACCAGCGTGACACGGGCTGATTACGGCTATTTTCTGGCGTACTTTCTAACCGCGGGGAGAATTACGATCCCTGCGGTTGTTTTTTTTCTGCCCATGTACTAAAATGAAAACGTGAATTAGAAAACTGTTCATTTCGTTTCGCCCAAAAAACCATTCCGAACCCCATGAAAATAAAAAATTACAGGAAGGGACCTTACCCCTAATCCCTAACCCCCTATTTCCTAATCCCTGTTTTTTAGAGGTGGTTGGATTGATTCAAGAGGTCAGGGTAATGAACCGGCCGGAAGTTCCCGACCCCGCCGGCGAAGAAACGCTTTTCGAAATCAGGCAGGCGCTCGGAATTAGCAGCGTAAAAAAAATTCGCACCGCCAGGGTTTACCGCTTCGAGGGAATCGGCGAAGAGGACGCTCATTTGCTGGCCCAAAAGCTGCTGGCCGAAGATGTGTTTCAAATTTACACCGTCAATGCGCCGGTTATTGAGGGCGCCCGGGCGGTGGTCGAGGTGGCCTACAAACCCGGCGTAATGAACCCGGAAGCCGCTTCTTTAATGAAGGCGGCCCGGGATCTGGGCATTTCGTCCCTGCAGGCCGCAGATTCCAGCCGGGAATATGGTTTTTACGGCGCCGGAATCATCCCCGGGGAAATCGAGACCGTCATCAACCGCCTGCTGGTTAATCCGACAGTGGAACAGGTGGTTAAAGTAAAACCGGCCACCCTGATCATCAAGGGGCAGCCGGGGCGCACGCAAACCATTCCGATCCGGGAGATGGACGACGGGCAGCTGCTGGAACTCAGCCGGGACAAGCTCTTTTTAAACCTGGAGGAAATGCGGACCATTCAAGATTATTTCCGGGCCTCCGGCCGGGACCCCACCGACTGCGAACTGGAAACCATCGCCCAGACCTGGTCCGAACATTGTGTCCACAAAACTTTTAAAGCCAGATTGATCGTTAACGGGGAGGAAAAAACCCCGCTTTTAAAGCGGCTGCAGCAGGCCACGGCAGAAATCGACCACCCCCTGGTGCTGTCCGCTTTTGTAGACAATTCCGGTGTAATGGAATTTTACCACGGCTGGGCCATCTGCGGGAAAGTGGAAACCCACAATTCACCGTCGGCCATTGAGCCCTACGGGGGCGCCATGACCGGCAGCGGCGGGGTTTTCCGGGACATCATGGGCACCGGCCAGGGAGCCCGGGTCATCGCCTCCACCGATATGTTTTGCTTTGCTCCTCCCGACACCCCGCGGGAAGACATCCCCCCCGGCTGCCTGCACCCCCATTACCTGCTCCGGCGGGTGGTCGCCGGCGTACGCGACTACGGCAACCGGATGGGCATCCCGACCAACAACGGTTCGGTGCACTTTCACCGTGATTTCCGCGCCAAACCGACGGTCATCGTCGGAGCCTATGGAATTTTACCGAAAGACCGGTGCCAAAAGGGAAAGCCCCGCCCCGGCGACCTCGCCCTGGTCATCGGCGGACGGACGGGCCGCGACGGAATCCACGGGGCCACCTTTTCCAGCGGCGAAATGACGGAAAGGACCATGGAAGTAAACGCCAGCGCCGTGCAGATCGGCCACCCCATCGAAGAAAAAAGGATGAGCGACGCCATCCTGGAGGCCGGCGCGGCCGGGCTCATCCGGGCCATCACCGACTGCGGGGCAGGAGGGTTTAGCTCCGCTTTAGGCGAAATGGGGGCCCAAACGGGGGTCCGGGTGCAGCTGGAGCGCGCCCCCCTGAAATATTCCGGGTTGAAGCCCTGGGAAATCTGGGTTTCCGAAAGCCAGGAAAGAATGGTGCTGGCCGTGGCGCCCGAAAACCTGGAGAGGATCCTGGAGATCTGCCGCGGGTTCAACGTGGAAGCGACCGTGCTGGGCGAATTTACCGGCGACCGGCGCCTGGTGGTCACCTACCAGGGCGAAACGGTCTGCGATCTGGACATGGAATTCCTCCATCACGGCCTGCCGCCGAGAGTAATGCGGGCCTGCTGGCAGGAATCGGCCGGCGAGGAACCCGCCCTTGCTTTGCCGGAAGACTGGGCGACCCTTTACTGCCGGGTGATGGGCCACTTAAACGTCTGCTCGAAGGAACCGATCGTCCGCATGTACGACCACGGGGTGCAGGGGTCCAACGCCCTGCCTCCATACGGCGGCACGGCCGGGGACGCTCCCAACGACGCGGTTTTGCTGACGCCGCTGGACGGGCGGCGGGAAGCGGTGGTAATCAGCCACGGCTTAAACCCCGTGCTTAATCAGATTGATCCCTATTACGGCAGCCTGTGGGCCGCCGCCGAGGCCGCCGCCAACGCCGTCGCCGCCGGCGCCGATCCGCGGGAAACGGTGCTCATCGACAATTTCATCTGGCCCTTCCCGGACGAAGAATCCCTGGGCGCCCTGGACAGGGCCGTGGATGCGTGCGTGGACTTCGCCCGCGCCACCGGCATGCCCTTTATTTCCGGCAAGGACAGCCTGTCCAGCACCTACCGGACGAAAGACCTGGTGCTGAAAATCCCGCCCGTGCTCTGCGTATCCGCTTTCGGGCGCCTGCCGGACGTTACGAAGACGGCTTCCGCCGATTTCAAGCGCGCCAGCAGTATCCTGGTTCTGGTCGGGAAGCGCAACCCCGCGGAAATGGGGGGCTCCGCCTATTACGAACTGGCCGGCTGCCTGGGGAAAAACCTCCCCCGGATCGATCTCCAGGCGCTCCCGCGGGTGCTGGCGGCCGTCCACCGGGCCATTGCCGCCGGAAAAGTGCTGGCCTGCCACGACATCAGCGAAGGGGGCCTGGCGGCCTGCCTGGCCGAGATGTGCTTCGGCGGGGGCGTGGGAGCCCGGATCGACATTCCGGCCGGCGAGAGGCCCGACTTCTTTTTGTTTAACGAAACCGCCGGCTGTTTTGTGGTAGAACTGGCGGACGGCGGGGGCGAAGACGGCGGGAACGCTGCGGAAGAGCTGTTTGCCGGCGTTCCCTGCCTGCCTATCGGCGCCACTCTCCCGGAGCAGCAGATTGTGGTTTGCCAGGAGGGAAAAGAACTTTTCCGGGTGGATCTAAACGAATTAAAAGAAACGTGGAAAAAACCAATGCTGAAAGTTTTTGGCTAGATTTGGTTAGATTCAGAAGGGAATGTTGCCGGCATGAAACCAAAGGTATGCGTCTTACGCACAGACGGCACCAACTGCGATCTGGAAACCTTCGCCGCCTTCGAAAAAGCGGGCGGAGACTGCCGCCTGGTGCATATAAATAGATTGCGGAACAAAGAAGAGAAACTGGCCGACTATCAAATCCTGGCCATTCCCGGCGGTTTTTCCTACGGAGACGACGTTCACGCGGGGAAAATCCTGGCGGTGGAATTAACTTCTTTTTTGCAGGAGCAGCTGGTGGAGTTTCTCGCCGCCGGCAAGCCCATCCTGGGCATTTGCAACGGCTTCCAGGTGCTGGTGCGCACCGGCATCCTGCCGGACAGAAAAATCGGTGAGGTCAGTGCCGCCCTGGTCGGCAACGACAGCGGCCGCTTTGAATGCCGGTGGGTAACCCTGTTTACGGAAAACACCCCCTGCATATTTACCGAAGGGCTGGCCGGAAAATGCCTGAACCTTCCGGTGGCCCACGCGGAGGGGAAGTTTTACGCCGGACCGGAGACTTTAAAGAAAATCGCCGGGCAGGTCGTTTTCCGGTACGCCGGCGAAAACGGCTGGCCCACGCAGGATTACCCGCTGAACCCAAACGGTTCGTTAAATGCCATTGCAGGCCTCTGCGACCCGACCGGCCTGGTTTTGGGCCTGATGCCGCATCCCGAAAGGTTTGTGGAGCATACCCAGCACCCCAACTGGCGGCGCCGTGATTTCGTCGGCGAGCCGCACGGGCTGGCCATCTTCCGCAACGCCGTGCGCTACGTAAAAAAGGCGTGAAAGAACGGTGAAAAGCTTGCGCATCAGGAAAGCAAAACTCAGCGACGTGGAGGCTATCCACGGCCTGATCAGCTACTATGCGGAAAGGGATCTCATGCTGGCCCGCCCTCGCGCCGTCCTGTACGAGGCATTGCGCGAGTTTACCGTGGCGGAAGAAAACGGCCGCCTGGTGGGGGCGGGCTCGCTGCACATTATCTGGGAAGACCTGGGGGAAATCCGCGCCCTGGCCGTCGACCCGGACTACACCAGGCAGGGCATCGGCCGCAACCTGGTCAAGGCCTTCCTGGCCGAAGCCAGGGAGCTGGAGCTGCCCCGGGTATTTGCCCTGACCTACCAGGAAGGTTTCTTCCTCAAGTGCGGCTTCCGGACCATCCCCAAGGAACAACTGCCGCAAAAGGTCTGGAAGGATTGCATCAACTGCCCCAAGTTCCCGAAATGCGAGGAAACGGCGGTCATCATCGACCTGGCCTGATCCCGGGCCCACGCCCAGGGCCATTGCCGCCGTTGTTGCCGGGCTCGTCATTTTTCTGGCCGGTGGCGGGGGCCCCTGCTGAAGGCGTTAAAATTCCGGGTTGATCAACCCGATTTTTTTTCCTGCAAACATGCTGGACAACCAGGAAAAATTAGTTTATAATTTCGACAATCGAACAATCAAATAATGGAATGGGTTCAAGGGAAGTCAGTGGAATTCTGACGCGGTCCCGCCACTGTAATTGGGGAGCCGGCCTGCTGCAAAGCCACTGGGGCGGCACTCAGCATTAGAGGAAGATTCGGAAGGTAACCTGGGCGAACTAAAGGTAACCCCGGGTTGCGGTAAAATCTTAGAAATGCTGAGTGCCGCCCCGGGAAGGTGCAGGAAGAGCGACGATCCATGAGCCAGGAAACCTTGCCCATTCAAAGTCACCGCATGACCTACGGCAGATAGGGAGGTGATCAAAAGCACAACCACAAACCTCTGCATCTTCCGGGCAGAGGTTTTAATTTTCCGTAAGGAAGGTATTATTTCCATTCATAAAGAATAGAAAGGCAGGTTAAAGAATGAACTTAAAAATTTTAAAAAAAAGAATCTTTGCCTTAACCCTGTCAGCTTGCTTTTTGCTCGGCTTGCTAACCTCATTCGTTGCACCTAATGGAGCAGGAGCAGCGGATTCAATAAACGGGCAAAACAGCAGTGTTTACACAACCAGCGAATTGGCTCAGAAGGCAGTCCAATTCATAAATACCCAATTCAAACTGGGGAAATTCGATCCGGTGAAAGATTTTGATGGATTATACACCCCATGTATACTTACCCTGGCCGGCCAGGATTTATCTACTTCCGCGTGGGTCTATGAAGGTACGTCTTTGAAGCAAGCGGTGCTTGATTTTGTTAACAATATTATAAAAAATCCCGATCCTGTTTCGGCAAAAAATATTACCTACGCCTTTCTGTCTGTTAACGAATGGACATATCAAGACCAGGCTACGCAGTTGCTCAGGATATTAACTGAAAGACTGGAAAAACAGGGACTAAACGGATTCGACAATAATATTTATAGTGATATCCCGGCTTTTGAATTTTTAGGAAAAGCTGGACAGTTAAGCGTCGTTAACTCTACATATGCCCAGGATTATCTTTTAAACAATCAGCATACAACAGCCGGAAAGGAATTTGGCTCGTGGGGGGGAACTTGGCAAGGAACGTATTATGCCGATTTCGTGTCCACTGCAAAAGCAATTCGCGCTCTCAGTTATCTGCCCGGCGCCAGTTCAGACCCCCGGATCCAAAAGGCCATTACTGACGGTTTGAACTGGATGCGCGCGCAACAACAGGATGACGGAAGCTTTCAGTATTCATGGGATGATCCCGTTATCGATACTGCAGAAACGATCATTACTTTAAAAACCTTGGGCATTGATCCAGTATCATGGAAAAAACTAGATAATAGTCCCGTAGACTACATGCTCAATGGTGCCTTTAACAATGACACCGACGGTAGTTTTGGTACTACCAAGAATGTTGCGGATGCCACTTGGGCGCTGTACAGTTACCTCCTTCTAGGTGGAACTATTGCACCCGTGATGCCGGTCGTAATGCCCGCCGCTGTATCTATCCCGGTCGGCAATACCCAGCAGTTTCAAGCCGTACTGCAATATTTTATTGGCACAAGCCAGGAAGTTACCAACGATGCCACCTGGTCGGTCACTGACGATACCGTGGCCACGGTCGACAACTCAGTGTATAAAGGCCTTGCAAAGGGACTAAAGCCAGGACAAACGGTAATCAGCGCTACTTACGGCGGGATGACCGGCAAAGCCGTTCTAACAATCACTGCGCCGGGCGGTGGCACAGAGAATGATTGTCTGGTCGACATTGCCGTCGTGGGCAAAAACGGTGAGTTATTGTACAGGCCGGGGAGTGTTCTGGTAAGCAAAACGAACAAGTGGGGACTGACGGTGTTAGGAGCTCTGGAGGCCACCGGCCTTCCTTATGATTACGCGGAGTATTCCTTTGGAGTGCTCGTCACATGTATTTCCGGCCAATGCAATGAAGGTCAGCAAGGGTGGATGTACAAATTCGTCAATAAAAACCCCGGGGGTGCCGCTAATCAGGAACCAATTAAAAATGGCGATAAAATAATTTGGTGGTACAGCAGTGATCCAAATTCCCCCGGCCCGAACTGGGACGATTTAATAAAACTTTCTTCCAGAGTTGATCAAGAAACAATACCGGCAAATCTTCTCGAACTGAATAGAAAACTTCCAGTGGCATTACAAGCATCTGATGATTCCCTCGCTGCCCTGGAAAAAGTGGAGGATTTGCTGGGTTGGAAAGGATCCGTCAAGAGCCTGGATAAACCAGATGAAAAAATCAAGACCATAGCTGTGGTGGGGAACGGAAAACCCGTAGACCTGGTTGCGCTAAGGAAACTGAAAGAGGAGTTAGCGAAGAATAAAGTTGAGTTGGGGCAAAAAATAACTGCCGACCTGGGGGCGGTCCTTGCGGACGCAAATGCGGAAATCGCGCTGGCCATCCCGGCCGGGGCGCTGAAAAGCGATGCCGAAATAACCGTGCAGAAGACTGGTTATGCCGGCGAAAAGGACGGGGGAAACGGTTCGCCGCCGGCCGCGCCGCCCGGCTACCGGCAAATTTCGGCAATTTACAGTTTCGGCCCCGAGGGGACCACTTTTGATGAACCGGCAACCTTAAGCTTAAGACTGGTTATCCCGCCGCTGGTCAGGCCGGAAAACATAGCCCTGGCCTGGTACGACAAGGACGAGGGGCAATGGAAGGCCGTCCCGGCGGTGGTGGATTTGTCCAAAGGGTTGATTCTGGCCCGCCTGAAGCACTTTTCCGACTTTGCCGTCTTCGCCCGGGAAGAAAAGAAGTCCTTTGCCGACGTGACTGGCGATTCTTTCGGCTGGGCGAAAGAAACCATTGAAACCCTGGCCGGGGCCGGGATTGCGGCCGGGGTGGACGGAACCCGCTTTGAACCGGGGCGACCGGTAACCAGGGCGGAGTTTACCGCTTTGCTGGTGAAAGCGCTGGCCATTCCCATTCCGGAAAAACCTGCCGCGGTAAAAGCCTTTAAAGATGTCCAGGACGGCGACTGGTTCGCCGGCGCGGCCACCGCCGCGGCACAGGCCGGGCTGGTCAAAGGATACGCGGACGGCACCTTCCGGCCCCACAGCGCCATCAGCAGGGAAGAAGCAGCCGCCATCCTGGCAAGGGTAATGAATCTGGCAACCACGGAACAAAAATTATCCTTTGCCGACGGAGATAAGGTTTCTTCGTGGGCCAGGGCCAGCGTGGCCGCCGCCGCCGCGTACGGCCTGGTGAAAGGCTTCCCGGACGGCACGTTTAAGCCGGCCGCCGCCCTCGGCCGGGCTGAATGTGCCGCCGTGGTTTACCGGATGCTGGCAATCGATTAGCGACCCGTCTCTGCCTTGAATGACCGGGGGCTGGTGAACCGCCCGACCCCGGTCACGGGGCAAACCTGCCCCTGGTGTGTGATTTAAAATCAGAGGGTACACCGGCCTCCGGTTCAGGCAGGGAAATTTCGCTCTCCATTCCATAAAAAGGAATCAAAAAAGGAGATTCAGGGGAAACCTGCCGGTGCCGCAAGGGAGTGAGTTAAATGCGCAGAAAACCATTGATTATCTTTTTAGTAATTATCGCGGCTGTTCTCGGGCCGGCCATTTACGCGCAAAAATTCAGCCACCCCAGGCAGGCGCCGGAGCTGTCCGCGGCCGCAAATCCGGCAGCGGCGCTAAACGGCGACCGGCAAGCCGGGAGCGAACCGGCATCTTTCCCGGAAAGCAGCAATCAAGAAGCAAATCAGGAATCCGGGGCAAAGGGTCAGGAAACAACCTCCCCGGCCGTGAATGGTTCTACCGGGGCTCCCGTCCGCCAGATCAACGCCAATTCCGGCAGCCGGGACACCTCCGGCCAGAAAAAGGAATCCCCGGCAAACGAGGTTCAGGCAGGTCCCAACAGCAGTCCGGCAGACGGGAAAAAGCAGGCCGGTTCAGCAACACCCGCTGAAAATGGCGAAAAAGAAAAAGATCAGGGGTGTCCGGTGGAAATTGCCGTGCTCGGTATGAACGGGGAGCTTCTATACGGCCCGGAAAAAGTAACCGTCAACGATAAGAATTTGGGAGGGATCACGGCGCTGGGCGCGCTGGACGCCACGGGTCTGCCTTACACCACGTCCCGGCGCTGGGCGATTTTTGTCGAGGCGATCGCCGGGCAGCGAAACAAGGGCCAGGCCGGCTGGATGTACCAGGTAAACGGGGAGATCCCCCTCACGGGGGCCGATCAGAAACCATTAAAAGCGGGCGATCAAGTAATCTGGTGGTACAGCAAAAGCATCGATACCCGCCCGCCGGCCTGGGATCAGCTGCGCAAACAGTAGCCGGCACTTGTGGTTGAAATGGTGCAGTTAAGCGCTGGAGGCACAATTTCACTTTTTCTTCCCATCAGTAAATGATCCAGGCTGGTGCAACAGTTCAGGAAATGCTGTTGGTGGACTTTGCGGAATAATTTAGCTTGGCGGAGGGCAGGGTTATGTTGAAAAAAACTTCTCTTCGGGTAACCGTTCTGGTAACGGTTGTGGTTACCGCTCTCGTTTTTCCCGGAAGGGCACCGGCGCTGGCCGCCCCTGATCTGGAGCAGGCGCTGGACAGGGCGGCAAGCTACTTGCTGGCGCAAGACAAAAGGCAGGATAAGCCGCTGACGCCGTGGAGCTACGTGGCCCTGGCCGCCGCCGGAAAGAGCCTGGCGAACACCCGGGCCGAAGAGTCCTGCGCCGGGCTGCTGGCTTATCTCGCCCAATCCCCTTCGGCAAGTACCGCCGATTATTGTACGCTGGTATTCGGTGTGATCGCTGCCGGGAAAGACCCTTCCAGCTACCGGGGGGATAATCTCGTACAAAAAATCCAGGCCGCCCAGCTTCCCGACGGAAAATTTGCGGACAACATCGACGGCAGCGGGCAGGGGGAAAACGGGGAGCAGGTCCTGGTGAACGCCCACATCTGGGCGGTGCTGGCCCTGCGGGCCGCCGGAGCGCCCATCCCGGACGCGGCCAAAGCGCGGGAGTGGCTCCTTGCCCGGCAGCACGACCGGGGCAGTTTTAACTGGTACCTGGGCGAAACATCACCAGACGTGGATTCCACGGGCATGGCCCTGATGGCGCTGGGCGCCCTGGGTGAAGGGAAAGAAAGTCCGGCGGTGCAAAAAGCCGTCGCCTACCTGCGCGGTGTGCAGGAAAACGACGGCGGGTTTACCTCCTGGGGAGTGGCCAATCCGGAATCAATCAGCACGGTGATTCAGGGGTTGCTGGCAGCCGGCTTTGACCCGGCCGGCGAACAGATGCGCAAACCGGGCGGCGACCCGGTGACGGCCCTGCTCGATTTCCAGTTGCCCGACGGTTCCTTTGCCCACACCAAAGGCAGCGGGGCCAACGAAATGGCCACCCAGCAGGCGCTGCTGGCCCTGGCGGGCGTACATTCCGGCAAAGCACTGCCCGACCGGCTGGCCGAACAAGCTAAATCATCTGCGGTCCCGGTGCCGGTACCGGAAAAACCTGAAACAAAGGAAATCCGCTTCCCGGTAGGGGCCAGGGAGTACGTGACGGTAGAAGAAGGTGGCCGGCGCCGGGTGGAAAAGGTGGACGCCGCCCCGTTTATCGAGAACGGTCGGACCTACGTGCCCGTGCGCTACCTGGCCCTGGCCCTGGGAATCCCCGAAAACGGCATCGCGTGGGCAGCGGAAACAAAAACAGTCACCTTAAGCAAAAACGGAATAACGCTGACCATGTTTGCCGGCGGTAACGCCCTGTTCATCAACGGCGTTGCCCAACCGCCGCTGGACGCCGCCCCTCTCTTAAGAGACGGCCGCGTCTACCTTCCCGCCCGCCGCGTAGCGGAAGCCTTCGGCTACGAGGTGCAATGGGAAAAAACATCACAAACGGTAGTGGTAAAAAGTAGGAATTAGGGGATAGGGGATAGGGATTGAAAGAGTTGTGGGGTGAAGATGAAATATTCCATGCGTACTTCCTTCCTCTCGTTCTATAGGTCCCCAATCCCTAATTCCTAACCCCTAATCCCTGTTTTTTGAGGTGGTCCGGGGTTGTTGAGGAAGTTTTTCTACGCAGAAAAGGGGTTATTTTTGCAAAGCCTGCACCCGCTGGCGGCGCTGGCTTTTTTGGGCACCATGCTGGTGCTGGCCCTGGCCTTCAGCCACCCCCTTTACCTGGCGGGAATTTTCCTGGTTGCCGGGGTAACCGTGTGGACGGCGGAAGGCCTGGAAACCTGGGAGAGCTACCTGAAAATAGGGCTGGTCATGATGACGCTGATTGTGCTGATTAACGCGCTGATGGTCCACGAGGGAAGGACTATCCTCTGGCGCGGCCCGCTCATCCCCGTTTTCGGCCGGATCACCATTTCCTTAGAAGCGATTTATTACGGCCTCGCCATGGGGGTGAGGCTGCTGAACGTCATCAGTATCTTTTGCCTCTTTAACTTAATCGTTCACCCGGATAAAATAATCAACCTGTTTTCCCGCTTCGCCGGGAAATCGACCCTGGTGATTGCCCTGGCCGCCCGGATGTTTCCGGTAATGGCGCAAAGATACGAAAATATCCGGGCCGTTCAGCAAATCCGCGGGGTGGACTTCAGCCGGGGGACGCTGAAGGAAAAAGTCCAGAAATCTTCTTTGTTAATTAACAGCTTAATTTTATCTTCCCTGGAAGACTCCTTAGAAATTGCGGAATCCATGCAGGCGCGGGCCTTCGGGAGCGGTCCCCGCTCCCGCTACCGCCGCCACCGGTGGCAGCCCCGCGATACCCTGTGCCTTGCCGGCAGCGCCGTTGCCCTGGGGGCGGGTCTGGCCGGCCTGTTCCACGGTTTCGGCGCCTATACCTTTTACCCGCAAATGGGCTGCCTGGTCGACGGTCCGGGAACGGTGGCGGTTTTGCTGATCGTCCTTTCCGGCCTCCTGGCGCCGGCGATCTTAAACTGGGGGTGGCACCGGTGCACCTTTTTAAGGTTGAAAATTTAATTTACTTCTACCCGGATCGGGAGAAACCGGCCCTGGCGGAAATCAACCTGGTGATCGAGGAGGGCGAATTTCTCCTGGTGGCCGGTGAATCCGGTTCGGGCAAGTCTTCTCTGGCGCGGGCGCTGGCGGGCCTGCTGCCGGATTTTTACGGGGGGCGCTTCGGCGGCAAAATCTATTTCCGGGACCGGGAAATGCGAAAAATCGACCGGCGCCGGCTGGCGCGCGAGGTCGGAATGGTTTTCCAGGACCCGGAAAAACAAATGGTAATGACCGGAGTGGAGGCGGAGATTGCCTTCGGCCTGGAAAACCTGGGGCTGCCGCCGGCGGAGATGTTCCGCCGGACAGCGGAAGTACTGAGTTTTTTGGATTTGGGCAAGCTGCGGGAGGAATTCACCGCCAATCTCTCCGGCGGGGAAAAGCAAAAGCTGGCCCTGGCCGCCGTCCTGGCCATGCATCCGCAGGTGCTGATTTGCGACGAACCCACTTCCCAGCTGGACCCGGCGGCGGCGGAAGACTTTTTGAACCTGCTCAAGCGCTTAAATGAAGAAATGGGGCTGACCGTCGTTTTAATTGAGCAGAGGCTGGAAAGGTGCTTTCACCTGGCCGACCGGGTGCTCCTCCTGGAAAGCGGCCGAATCGTCCTGGACAGTCCGCCGGAACAGGTGGCCCGCCGGGCGGGAATAAAGGATATCCCCTTTCTCCCGCCGGTGGCCAGACTCTTTTCTTCACTCGGGCAGACTTACGTCCCGGTAACCGTCAAGGAAGGCAGAAAGTATTTGCAGCACCTCCTCTCCGGATTTCCCGGCGAAAACGTCCGGTTCCTTTCCGATCAGAATAAGACCGGCGGAAAACCCATCCGGGAGAAGAAGCAGGGCAAAAAAACGCTCCTGGAAGCAAGCAGCTTTGCCGGCAACGGGGGCAAACCGCCGCTGGCGGAGGTGAAAAATCTCTGGTTTACGTACCCCGGCGGGAAAAAGGTCCTGGAAAACGTCAGCTTCTCCGTAAACGCCGGGGAGTTTGTGGTTATCCTGGGCGAAAACGGCGCCGGCAAATCCACGCTCTTAAAAATCATGGCCGGGCTGCTCAAGCCCTCCCGGGGGAACGTTTTTTACGCCGGCCGGGAACTGACCGGAAGCAACGGCCGGTGCGAGGGCAGGGGCGCCCCCGTCGCGTACCTGGCCCAGAACCCAAACGACTACCTTTTTCACGATACAGTGGAAGAGGAACTCTTGTTTACGCTGAAAAATTTCGGCCTGGCGGACGACGGAATTGTCGACGAACTGCTGACCAAACTGCACATCGAGCGCTACCGGCGAACGAACCCCCGGGATTTAAGCAGCGGTGAAAGACTGCGGGTGGCCCTGGCTTCCGTGCTGGTCACCAGGCCCGGGCTGATCCTGCTGGACGAACCCACCAGAGGGGTCGATACCCGGCTGAAGGGCGAACTGGGGGCTTTTTTGCGCGCGCAGGCAAAGGAAGGGGCGGGTGTGGTTCTGGTCACCCACGACGCAGAGTTCGCCGCCGAATACTCCTCCCGGATCATCGTGATCTCTGCCGGCCGGATCGCCGCCGCCGGAAACAAGCACGAGATCCTGGAAAACTCGCTGTTTTATTGCCCCCAGATCGGCAAATTGTGCCGGGGCTTCGGGAACGGCATCCTCACCTTCGACGAAGCCGTGCAGTGGCTTGAACCTTTGCTGCGGGCCGGTCAGACCGCCCGGACCGGCGGTGCCCCGGCCGGCGCGTCCGAATAAGGGGAAATCCGAAGAAGGGAAAAATGAGGGGAAAAAGGTGCGGAAAATCATCTTTCCGGTTTTTTTGCTGCTGATCATAGGACTGCTGGCAGCCGGGATCAGGCAGGACAACTTCGTGGCCCGGCAGGGCTGGGGCCTGCTTTCCGCGGAAATCATGTTCCTTGCGCTGATCCTTTTCTATTGGGGGTTTGAGCAGGGCAAAACCTCCTCCCGGGAGATCGCCCTGATTGCCGTGTTGAGCGCTATCGCCGCCGCGGGGCGAATTCCCTTTGCCGCGCTGCCCAACGTGCAGCCCACCACCTTTATCGTCATCGTCAGCGGTTTTGTGTTCGGCCCGCAGGCGGGTTTTGCGGTGGGTTCCACGGCCGCCCTGGTGTCTAATTTTTTTCTCGGCCAGGGCCCCTGGACCCCGTGGCAAATGCTTGCCTGGGGATTGGCCGGGGTTTCCGCCGGCCTGCTGAAAATATTTTTCCCCGGCGCCGGCCGGAAATGGATGATCGGGTTCAGTTTTCTCTGGGGCTACCTTTACGGATGGATCATGAATATCTGGTTCTGGGCGGCCTTTTTCCAGCCCCTGAACTGGCAAACCTTCCTCGCCGCCTATAGCGCCAGCTTTTTCCTGGACACCCTGCATGCCGCGGGAAACGCCCTGTTCTATGCCGCCCTGGGAAACAGCCTGATCCGGATTCTTCGGCGTTTCCAGAGAAAACTCACCGTGGAGATTATTCCCTGAGATTACGCCCGGCCCGGCGGGGAAATTCTAATCAGTGGGGATTGCCTTTCTTCCCGGACAGTGTTAGTCTTTTTTTGCGGGCAGAATTCCGTGGAAATTCCTTTTTCTCCCTTCCAGATACGGCGCAAGAATGATCAGGCGAAAGAAAGGCCGGAAACCGGATGAAACAAATCACTATTCCTGTCGAAGGCATGAGCTGCGCGGCCTGCGTGGCCCGGGTGGAGCGGGCTTTAAAAAACACCCCGGGGGTTACCGGGGCGGTGGTCAACCTGGTCACCGGCAAAGCCGGCGTGGAATACGACCCGGAGCAGGTATCCGTGGAGAAGCTGGCCGAAACCATCCGCGCGCTGGGCTACCGGGTCCCCACCGCAGAAATCCACCTGACGGTCCGGGGCATGAGCTGCGCGGCCTGCGTGGCCCGGGTGGAGCGGACGGTGGCGGCCCTGCCGGGAGTCCTGCAGGCGGCCGTCAGCCTGCCGGCGGAGTCGGCGCGGATAACCTTTTATCCCGGTGCGGTCACCCCGGGGCGGATCAAAGAAGAAATCCGCCGGCTCGGCTACGAAGCAAGCGAAAAGGCCGCCGGGCAGGAGGCCCTGGACCGGGAAAGGGAGGCGCGCCGGGCGGAAATCCGCCGCCAGGCCCGGAATATGCTCATCGCCTGGCCGCTGGCCATCCTGGTCATGCTGGGCATGTTCCGGAACGTCTGGATCTTTCCGCATCTCGTCCCTGAATTTTTTAGCAATACCCTCTTTTTGTGGGCTCTTACCACGCCGGTGGTCCTGGTCGCCGGCGGGCAGTTTTTCGTCCACAGTTTTAACGGGCTGCGCCGGGGCGCCACGGACATGAACCTTCTCTACGCCACGGGGATCGGCGCCGCCTACCTCATCGCCACCATCAATACCCTCTGGCCGGAAGCCGGCTTCGGCGGCAAAGGCGCCACCTTTTTTGAATCGGCGGCCCTGCTGACGGCCTTTATCGTCCTGGGCCGCTACCTGGAGGCTCTCACCCGGGGACGCACTTCCGAGGCTATCCGCAAGCTGATCAACCTGCAGCCCAAAACCGCCCGGGTCATCCGGGAGGAGCGGGAGGTAGAAATCGCCGCCGACGAGGTGGTGCCGGGCGACGTGGTGCTGGTGCGGCCGGGGGAAAGCATCCCGGTGGACGGAAAGGTCATTGAGGGTCATTCGGCGGTGGACGAGTCCATGATCACCGGGGAGAGCATCCCGGTGGAGAAAAAGCCCGGCGACGAGGTCATCGGCGCCACTATCAACAGGACCGGATCATTTAAGTTTGAAGCGACCCGGGTGGGCCGGGACACCGCCCTGGCCCGGATCATCCGCCTGGTGGAAGACGCCCAGGCCACCAAGGCGCCCGTCCAAAAGCTGGCCGACTTCGTGGCCGGCCATTTCATCGCCGGGGTGCACGTGCTGGCCCTGATCGTCTTTCTCTTCTGGTTCTTTTACGGTTATCACGCCTTTTTCCGGCCGGACGGCCACTTCATCCTGTCGCCCTACAGCCTGGCCGAAGTGGGGGTTTTCGGCTTTTCCCTGCTCTTAAGCGTGACCACCCTGGTCATTTCCTGCCCCTGCGCCCTGGGACTGGCCACCCCCAGCGCCATGATGGCCGGCACGGGGAAGGGGGCGGAAAACGGCATTCTCTTCAAAGGCGCCGACGCCGTGGAGACGGCCGCCGCCCTGCAGGTAATCGTTTTTGACAAGACCGGCACCATTACGCGGGGCGAACCTTCCCTCACCGACGTGATCCCCGCTCCGGGTTTTGAACGGGAAGAATTGCTTAAGCTGGCCGCCGCCGCCGAAAAGAACTCCGAGCACCCCCTGGGCGACGCCGTGGTGCGCGGTGCGGAAGCAGCCGGGCTGACGCCGGGGGAGGCCGAGGATTTTGAAGCCGTCCCCGGCCACGGGATTAAAGCCCGTGCTCACGGCCGCGCAATTTTGCTGGGCAACCGCCGGCTGATGGAAAAGGAAGGCGTTCCGTTCGAGGCCCTGCTTCCCCGGGCGGAGTCTTTAGAGCAGGACGGAAAAACAGCCATGCTGGCGGCGGTGGACGGGCGGGCCGCCGGTGTCATCGCCGTGGCCGACACCCTGAAGGAGAACGTGCCGCAGGCCATCGTCCGCCTGAAAAAAATGGGCCTGCGGGTGATCCTGATCACCGGCGACAACCGCCGCACCGCCGAAGCCATCGCCCGCCAGGCCGGGATTGACCGGGTGCTGGCGGAGGTGCTGCCGCAAGACAAGGCGGAAGAAGTGCGGAAGCTGCAGAACGAAGGGCTCCGGGTGGCCATGGTGGGCGACGGCATCAACGACGCCCCGGCCCTGGCGGCCGCCGACGTGGGGATGGCCATCGGCACGGGCACCGACGTGGCCAAGGAAACGGGCGAGGTCATCCTGATTAAGGCGGATCTGCGGGATGTGGTTACGGCCATCGAAGTGGCCCGGGCCACCATGCGGAAAGTGCGGCAGAACCTGGTCTGGGCCTTTATCTACAACAGCCTGGGCATCCCCGTCGCCGCCGGGATCTTCTACCCCTTCACCGGCCTGCTGGTCAGCCCGGAGCTGGCCGCCTTTTTCATGGCCATGAGTTCGGTATCTGTCACCCTGAATACCTTGCTCTTGAAACGCTTCGTCCCCTCTTTCCAGAAGAGACCAGGGGAGCCCCGGGAAGGTGCGGGCCGGCCGGTGCCTGACCCGGCGACACAGTAATGATTCGGAGGGAAAAATATTATGACCGATCCAGCCCGTCTAAGCGCCCTCGTCTATACCGCCATCTCCCTGGCCGCCGCCGCCCTGTTCCTGCTGGCCGCCTATGCCGCCGGGGTTGCTTACCCGCCGGTGGCCCGCTTCGGCGGCGCCGTCTGGGTTTTTATTTTAAGCATGATCATCACCATGCCCATAATTATTCCCTACCTGAACAAAAGGCAAAGGAGATAAGCCAGGAGTATTTGATTCACAGGGGTCGAACGGCCCCTGTTTTTCTTTGCCCTTCCGGCAGGATTTTCCGGGCTTGCGTTGAATTGGTTTAGAAGGCGCAACCGGGTCTGGCGCGGAACAGGGATGGGCCAGATCCGGTACCGGCTGCCAGACGCTTAAGGACAGGAGGGTGAACCGTGAAGCCGGTACTGGAAGCATGCCAGCCCCGCCCGGAGATCCTGGCGGGTACCTTTAACCCGGAGGTATTTACTGCTTCCCTTAGCCCAATCATAGAGTATTACCGCAGTGGCAGGGGGACCATGGACAGCATATATACCAACGCCGAACTCTTCTTTCGGGAGGCCACCTACCCTACCCAGGGACTGCGCCTGACGCTGGCGGAAGTCTTCGGGCGCCTTGCCGGCGACATGACCGTTCCGGCCATCCACCGGCTGGAGACGGCTTTCGGAGGGGGCAAGACCCATACCCTGATCGCCTGTACACACATCGCCAAAAGGGGTACAGATCTTTGCGGCGTAATCCAGGACATTCTCGACCCGGGCCTGCTCCCTGAGCCCGGTTTAGTGGCGGTCGTCGGCGTGGCGGGCGACGAAATCCCTGTTCACAGGCCCAGGGGCGATGCCCTGGTTCCCTACACCCTCTGGGGCGAGATCGCTTATCAAATCGGCGGGGAAAAACTCTACCGCGAGGTTGAAGACGACGCAAGCTCCTTTGCTGCCCCCGGCAGAACGTATTTCGACAGGGTGTTCGCCGGCCGGAAAGTGATCATCATGCTGGACGAACTGGCTCAATACGCGGCGCGGCTGGAAGCGGCCCGGCCCGACGGCGCCAGCCAGCTGGCTGCCTTTCTAATGGCGCTGCACGGTTACGCCCGCAACCATCCCGGTATTGCCGTCGTGCTTACGCTGGCCAGCGCCACGGACGCCTTCGCAAAACAAACGGAGCGTTTGGCGGTGCTTTTAAGCCAGGTACGCGGCATTGAGGTGACCGAAGACGACGCCCTGGGGATCGGTGAAAAGGCCATCAAAGGAGTGGCCAGTGTAGTGGCCCGCGACGCCGTCCAGGTCACGCCGGTACAGGCGGCCGAGATTTCCTCCGTGCTGGCCAAGCGGTTGTTCGTTTTCGTGGATCGCGAAGCCGCTGCCGCCACTGCTTCAGAATACATGCAGATGTACCGCCGGAACGCCGCCCTGCTGCCCGAAGAAGCCTCCAGCGAGGACTTCCGGGGGCGGATGGCCGCCAACTATCCCTTCCATCCAACCCTTATCGATCTCCTCAACAAGAAGCTGGCCAGCGCCGAGAACTTCCAGGGCACCCGCGGGGTCTTAAGGGTGCTCTCCCTGGCTGTTCGTAGCCTGTGGCTAAATAACCAGGCGGTGCCGATGATCCACGCGTGCCACCTGGACCTGCGGTCGGAGCGGGTGGTCAATGAAATCCTGGGCCGCACAGGAAGTTCCGACCTGCTGTTCGTTCTCAACGCCGACATCGGCGGAGTGGATACAGGCACGCTGGAAGGCGGCCACAGCAACGCGGAGCTGGCCGACCGGCGCAACCCGCACCCCGAGGGTTACCCGCTTTACGAATATACATGGAAAACCATCTTTCTGCACAGCCTGGTGGGTCGCGAAGAGGGCCTGAACTCCCGGATCCTCGGCCTCACTGAACCCGAAGCCCTGTTTTGCGTGTCCTTCCCGGGTTTAACACCGCCACAGGTGCGCAAGGCCCTGGAGGAGATCGGCGAGAGCGCCTTCTACCTCCGTTACGAGCAGGGAAAATACTTTGCCAGCGAGGAGCCGACGATTAACAGCGTCCTGGCCAGGATCCGCAAAACGCTGAGCGCAGACCAGATAAATAAGCTGCTCGAAGACACGGCGCGAAAGGTGGTCACCGGAAAAACCGACCTTTTCCACGTCGAACACGATGTCTTTTTGCCGGAACATTTGCCCGACGGCAAGGGCAGGCCCGTGCTGGGCGTCGTTTCGCTGACCGCGGAAAGCATCAATGGAGAGGAGATGGTGACTACCAGGGGTGCAAACAGGCCCCGGGAGCAACAAAACCTCATCTTTCTTCTCGTCCCGGAAACCGTCACCGTTAGCGACGCCGGCGACCAGAAGGGGCTCTTTCAAAGCCGGGCGCAGGAAGCCAGGCACCGGATCGAGGGCATCGCCCGCCAGGTGTTGGCGATGCGCTTTTTGGCCGACAAGCCCCAGAACTACGGTGTCAATCCCCGCCGCCTGGAGGAAGAAGATTTCAAAAAGCGCCGCGCGGAACGGGAGCAGGCGTTGCTAACTGCCGTTTCCAGCATTTACACAGGCCTCTACTACCCCTCAGCGTCAGGGCATATTGTCAAAAAGGAGATCAAGACGGCCGGGGGCGAGGGCGGGATGCCCATTATCGAGCAGATCCGCGAGGCATTAACCAGGGACGGTGAGCTTTTGACCAGCCGCAACACCACGCAGGCGGACCTTTTCAACCTGAGCAAGCTCTTCTTCGAGCATGGCGACACCGTAACCCTGGAAAAGCTGCGCAACAACTTCTGCTGCCTGCGCCACTGGCCGGTGCTGGAGAACTCCGGGGTCTTCGAGGAGATCATCCGGGCCGGGGTGCAAAAGGGCCTGTGGTGCGTTTTCCGCATGGGCGCCGGGGATAGCGTTAAGCCAGGTGAATTCTACCACCGGGAAAACGAAATCCCGATGGGGGTCAGCCTTGACGGGGAGGGCTACGCGATCATCACCATCCAGGGCGCCAACCAGCGGGGCTGGACCGAAAGCCGGAAGGCCGACCCGGACAGGGTACAAAACGACGTATTCTACGTGGTTGCCCGGAACAGTGCCGCCACCGTGGAAAAGGTTGCGGAGAGCCTTGCGGAGAAATACGGGGATGTTCCCGCCAGGGATCTGGAGGAGGCCGTGGTAACACTGGTGAAGGACGGCCGCCTGTTTGCCTGCCGCGGAACCCCGGACCAGATCACACCGCCGGCCCTGATCCACGGCGCCGGGGCAGCCCTTTACACCCCCCAGCCCGGCGACGTTTTAATCACGCCGGCCAAAGCGGCTGAGCTGGGATGGGTCGCCGCCGGAAAGCACAGCTTTAACCTTGCGGGCAAGGAGGGGGCGGAAAAGCTCCTGCCGCTTCTTAAACGGCTGGGCAGCATATACAGCAGGGGCGCCAAATCCACCATTGACAGCCTGGACCTGGTGGACCTCGAGCTGCCGGAGGGCGGCACGATCCGGATCCAGTTGACCAACGTTACGCCGGCATCGATGAGGGCGATCGGTGAGCTGTTCGAGGTACTGGACGCCGTTGCAAAAAAGGGGGATTATACCGAGGTTTTCCTTGAGATCGGCAATCCCGACGAAGATTGCCTTTTCATCCGGGAGCTGAAAAGCAGGTAAGGCGAGGGTATGCTTTAAATGGCCAGCGACAAACGATCAAGCGACCGGGATCTGGCGCACGAACTCCAGTGCCGTATCCGGCCTCTTTTGGCCGGCGCCCCTTGGGTCCTGAGGGTAACTGAACATAAAAACAAACCGGCACCCGTTCTGGTAATCAAAAAGCGCGTTTTTATTGAGGGCGATCCGAAGAAAAACGGTAAAGCCCCAGGCCGGACAATCCTTAAAGAACAGGGGTTGCTGTACGGCCAGAACTTACGCAGCTGCCTGCCCGTAATCCGGGCCATTATCGGCGGCGTGTGCGATGACGCCGGGATCCCGCTGGACCTTGACCGGTTTCTCGTAAGCGGCCGGATTGCTTTCCGGGGCAATCTGCCCCTGGACGAAGAGGCGGGCGTAAAGCTGTCGCTCCTCTTCAAGCTTGTCGAACGCGTCAAAGACATGAACCGGGTGGAGCTGATCGCCTGGCGCGTGGAGCGCTTCAGCTACGAAGAGGCCGCCTACTGGCTGACCCGGGCCACCCAGTATGGCGAGGCGGCCAGCCGCTGGGCTTTAGCCGGCATGCGCATCATGCTGGGCGGCCAGCCCGAGGACAGGGCGATCCGGCACTGGCTTACGAAGTTGCGCAG
>JAIMBK010000136.1 GCA_023511535.1 Armatimonadota bacterium | reverse complement strand
CCAGCTGGAGCGATGGGGTTAATTCCCTGGAGCAGGTGATCGAATATGCCCGAAAGAAGGGATACCGTTACATTGCCATCACCGATCATTCTCCTTCGTTGAAAGTTGCCGGCGGCCTCTCGCTGGAGCAGTTAAAAGAACAGCGCAAGGCAATTGAAAAAATGAACGAAAAGTACGGGGACATCCGGGTCCTGGCCGGTTTGGAGGTCGATATTTTACCCCGGGGCGGCCTGGACTGCCCGGAGGAAATTTTAGAGCAGCTCGACGTGGTGATTGCTTCCGTGCACACAAAATTTCAGCAGGACCGCCGGACCATGACGGAGCGCATCCTGTCCGCCGTTAAAAATAAACACGTGGATATTATCGGCCACCTTACCGGGCGCCTGATCGGCCAGCGGGAACCCTATGCCGTAGATGTAGAAAAAGTCCTGGCGGTAGCCAGAGACTACGGCAAGTTCATGGAAATCAACGCTTCGCCCGACCGGCTGGATTTAAGCGAGGAGCACGCCCGCCTGGCCAGAGACTATGGCCTGAAAATGGTGATCAATACCGACGCCCACGATTTGCGGCGGATGGACGAAATGCCTTACGGCGTGGCCGTGGCCCGCCGCGCCTGGCTTCAGCCTGCCGATGTACTGAATACCCTGGAAAGCGAAGCATTATTGGAATTGCTTGGAAACAGGTAACGAATGAAGGACGACGGCCAAATCTTTAGCTTTGACGAAAATGATATCCTGCCTCGATCTTTTTATGCCCGGGATACCTGCCTGGTGGCCCGGGAACTTCTTGGGCATTACCTTGTCCACGTCAGCCCCCAGGGCCTTGCCGCCGGGAAAATCGTGGAAACGGAAGCTTATCTGCAGAATGATCCGGCCTGCCACGCGGCGCGGGGGATGACCAGACGCAACCGGGTGATGTTCGGCCCCCCGGGACATGCATACATCTACTTTATTTACGGGATGTACTATTGCTTCAACGCCGTGACCAGGATCGAGGGGGTCGGGGAAGCGGTGCTCATCCGGGCTCTGGAACCGGTGGCGGGAATTCCTTTAATGCAGGCCCGGCGCGGGCGGGAAAAGTTGACCGAGCTTTGTCGCGGGCCGGGGCGGCTGGTTCAGGCCCTGGGGATTACCAGGGAACAAAACGGACAGGATTTAACCAGGGGGACGCTGGTCATTTGCCGGGGGAAGGATGAAGACCTGGCCGTAGTTCAGACGACCCGGATCGGGATCAGAAACGGGGCGGAACTGCCGCTGCGGTTTTATATTGCCGGAAGTCCTTTTGTTTCCCCAAAGAAAATAAGGTAGAAAAACAGGATATACTGTGCTATGATATTTAGAAGCGAAGATTAGAAAGGGAGATTGCCGGTGAAGCACACTCTGGCGGTCCTGGTTTTAAACAAACCGGGCGTTCTGGCCCGGATTTCCGGGCTTTTAAGCAGGCGGGTTTTTAACATTGAAAGTATTACGGCCGGCTACACGGAGGAGCAGGATATTACCCGGATTACGCTGGTCATTAACGGCGATGACCGGGAACTGGATCAGGTAATCAAGCAGTTGTCCAAACTGGTTGACGTGATCAAGATCAAGAAACTGGAAAGCCCCGAAACAATCGAGCGGGAACTTGCTCTGATTAAAGTAAAGGCCTCCCCCGCGCAACGTTCGGATATAGTCGACATCGTCGAAATTTTTCGCGCTAACATCGTAGATATCAACCGCGAGACGGTAGTGATCGAATTGACCGGCGACGAGGAAAAAATCAACGCCCTCTGTGTCGTTTTAGAAGAGCACGGAATTGTGGAAATGGTGCGGACGGGGAAAATAGCGATCAGCAGGGGACCGGGCGCGGTAAAGTATATCCACGACGGGAACGGTGCTTGATAAAGAGGGTTGTTTTCAAGGGAGTTCCCCATGAGAACGTTCGTTCTCTCCATTAATCATGAAAATCTATTTTCTGAGGAGTTCCCCATGACGAACTTCCGTTCTCTCCATTAATCATGAAAATAGGGGCGAAACTTATGCTATACTACCGTCA
>JAIMBK010000135.1 GCA_023511535.1 Armatimonadota bacterium | reverse complement strand
GGTAGAGCACCGGCCTTCCAAGCCGGGTACGTGGGTTCGATTCCCATCACCCGCTCCAACTGAAAAAAACAAGGGTTTTTGCCCTTACCCGGGTTTTTGCCTTTGGACAATCCACAGACAGCCACTTAACCGATTTGCAAGCCGGTAAAGCTGAAGAGGAAAAACAGCTTTACCGGTTTATTTGTTTTCCCCATAAAACTTTATTCCGGGGGATGGGGAAAGAACCGCTCCAGCAAACGGTTCAGCACCAGCCCGGTTAAGCCCAGCAGCGCGGCCGCGGCCGTGAGCAGGTAAAGGCCGGCGCCGATGCCCATCCCCAGGCCGGCGGTCAGCCAGATGCTGGCCGCGGTAGTGATCCCCCGGATGTGATCCTGGTCTTTAAAAATGATTCCCCCGCCGATGAAGCCCACGCCGCTGACAATTTGCGCGGCGACGCGCGCCGGGTCCGTGCCGCCGGGCGGCGCGCCGGCGCCCGCGCCGGGGAAACCGTACAGACCCGCGATCGTAAAAAGAGCCGCACCCAGGCAAACCAGGGTATGCGTGCGCAGTCCCGCCGGTTTATGCCGTTTCTCCCTTTCCAGCCCAAAGAGGCCGCCCAGGACGAAAGCCGCGATCAGCCTGAGGATTAATTCTCCCTCCTGGTTCAAGCCAGCCCCACCCCCGCAGTTTTAAATATTATTGCCGTTAAGCCGGAAATTTAACAGGGCTTGCCAGGAATGCCGGAGAACGTTTGAAATTGACCTTCTGCTTTATTTGTAAATTTCACTCCAACAACCGGTAATGCCGGTCCAGCTCGGAAGCGTACCTTTTGCCCAGACTTTCTGCGTGCCGGTCCAGCCACTGGCTGAAAAGGGTCCGCCCGGTGGGAGGATTTTTGGAAACCAGCAGATTGGCCGTCAAGCCCGCGATTTCGTCCGGGGTGATCACCACATCTTTCACCAGCCGGCTGATGACTTTGCCCAGCAAAAGAACCGCCGACGGCGGCAGGTGGACGATTCTGGCCCGGCTGCCTATCCGGCGGGCAATGAGCCTGACAAGTTCATTATAGGTGTAAACCTCGGGACCAACGGCGTCAATAACCACGTTTTCCTCCTTGGGCGCGGCTTCCACGGCCAGTTCGGCCACGTCTTCCACGAAAACGGGCTGAAGCCGGTAATCGCCTGTGCCTGGTACGGCAAAAACCGGGAACTTCCGGAGCAGCCAGGCAATGTTGTTGACAAGGATGTCTTCCGCTCCGAAGATTACCGTAGGCCGGATGATAGCGTAAGACAGGCCGGAGCTATGGATCGCCTTCTCCAGCCGACCCTTTCCTTTAAAATAAGGAAACGGAGAATCTTCTGAAGCGCTGGTGATGCTGATGTGCACGATCCGCCGCACTCCGGCCTCCCTGGCCGCGCGGAGCAGTGTCAGTGTGTTTTCCACGGCCCGCTCATAGGTTGTTTCACCGTAGGGAAAGCGGACCCAGTATGTGTTGAAAAGGGTGGTCACGCCCCGCAAGGTTTTCGCAAGCTCGCCCGGCCGCTCAAAATTAAAGGGAAAAGCGCGCACCTGAGCGCCAAAGGGGTTCTGCCGGCCGGGGTGCCCGGTCAGAGTGATCACCCTTTTCCCCAGCGCAAGAAGCCGCCGCGTTATATATTTCCCCGTATAGCCGAAAGCCCCCGTGACTGCGTTTAATTCCCCGGTTTCCACCGTCACTCCTCCTCCCGACCGTTCTCCAAAGGATTCGTAAAGCCAGCTTGAGAGAAAATGCCTGCTATCCGCCAGGGGTCGGGACCGTAATCCACCCCGCGGCGATAAGGGGGACCGCATCCCCGCAATCGATCTTGTTAAACATAACCTGTTTCCTTAATTGCTTAATTGTAGACCAGGCGACCGGAGGAAATAACTCCACCCCTTGACGTTTTGTCAGCATAGGATTATTATAAACTATGTAATAACCTATAAAAAGGGAGTAGTCCAAAGCTTTTAACGCCAAAATTATTAAGAGCCATTGTTAAAAAATCCTGAAAACCTTGAAAATACGTCCCGGTAGCTCAGCTGGACAGAGCAACGGACTTCTAATCCGTCGGTCGGGGGTTCGAATCCCTCCCGGGACGCCAG
>JAIMBK010000134.1 GCA_023511535.1 Armatimonadota bacterium | reverse complement strand
ATGACCGTTTTCGCCCTCTTGTGCTTCTCCTTCGGCCTGGCGGGGCAGTGCCTGGGGCCGGTGCTCACGCGGGGTTTCTACGCGCTGCAGGATACGGTGACGCCGCTGAAGACGGGAGTATGTACGGTGGGTCTGAACCTTGTTTTCAGCCTGCTGCTGATCCAGCCCCTTGCCCACGGCGGGCTGGCCCTGGCCAATTCCCTGGCGGCGACATTTAACGTGGCGGTGTTGTTTTACCTTTTGGCCCGGCGGGTGCCCGGCCTGGGCGCGAGGAGCGTAATCTATTTTGCCGCCGGTACGGCTCTGGCCTCTCTTTTGGCCGGGGGCGCGGCGGCACTCGTAGACGGGCGCCTGGCCGCCTGGCCGGCGGGAGGTACAGCGGCTCTGGCCCTGCGGCTGGTTATGGATGCCCTGGCCGGGCTGCTGGTATTCGCCGGAGTCTGCGAGATGCTTAAGCTGGATGAGTATTTATCCATAAAGGATCTCCTCCGGCGGGCCTTTCTGCGCGGGATGAGCTTTATCCGCGCGAGACCGTTGCACCGGTCCCGCTAAGAAAGCTTTGGGGGGTACGTGTGGATTGTTTTTCCGGGGAAAACGGTCAGGCCAGGTGTTGCCGGTGGTTTCCGGAGTTCAAAAACACTGGTGGCGGTGGCTGCTGGTCGGGGCCTGCCTGCTGGCCGTCGCTTATTTTTCCGGCCAGTTTTTACGGGTCTGATCAGACTCCCTCTTTCCACAAACGAGCAAATAGCGCTAAAGGAAATTGTCAATCTATACGTGTGGAATAATTCGCGACGGGACAAAAATTAGTTCTTTGCCTGGCCTTATCGTCCAGGGCGGCTGAAGAGACGGTTTGTCAAGGATAACAAAGGCAGGGATATAGAAGTTAACATAATCGGTGAGGCGTCCCGGAATGGCGAAAAGGTCACCATCATCGGCGAAAGCAAGAGCCGGCTTTCCAAAAACAAGGTTATGAAAAACACCGGCGCAAGATCCTGCCCATTGCCGTCTTTAGCTACGACCAGGAGCGCGATGAACAGGACATGTTTGAGCAAGGTTTTGCCTTTCTGGACGTACTACGCTTTTGCTTGCGTAGAAGCAAACGGGAACGGATCACATTGTCGCCTCCGCGTTACTCACCTTCCCCAGGAAAAACCTGTGCTTAAGCCGGGAGAGCACCTTTGTGCAAGGCGGCCAAAAGCACCGCCTGGAAAACCCGGGGAAGGTTTTGCTGGAGGTCATTGAGGTGCAGCTGGGCGAGTACCTGGAGGAAGACGACATTGTGCGGTTCGATGACGACTTCGGGCGGGGGTGAACCCCGGCCTTATTCATTGTTTTTTGAGTAAACCCGATGATTGTGCTGCCCGGACGTTTTATTACCGATACAAAATCAGGATTGTCAACTAACCTCTGTCGTTCCGGTTATTTTTAAACTGCCTGTTAGCTTAATTTGTCGGGAACGTTCAAATAAGCAAATCTGAATACGAACGCCACTTCGGGACGTAACACTTTTAAAACTATCGCCACCCGTTAACGAAATAGACGGTAGGCTGCTCCGGCGGGGGCAACCCCGCGTCGAATGCCTTTCAAGATCTCGAGCAGCGCAGAGAAACTGCGGTTAAGATGGTCACCGGAAGCAGAACAGGCCGAAGAGAAACTCAGCCGTTTTCTTGGGTGAGCAAATCAGGAGGGCATTACTGGTTGGCTTAAAGCTCTTCAAGGAAAAGTGCTGAAAGAGAAGTATCTGCAGCAGTTAAACTACGCAATGGCGCCGATTTTGTTGCAGTTTGGTTCGGTAGGGGATCTGGCTGATCATGTTCATTTTGAGCGCGCGGAACAGGGTGAGATAATTTTAAGAAGGTGGGGGATCAGGAAGTTTTTGATCATGATGTACCTTTTGCAAACACGCTTTCAACCGCCCAAATAAATCAGGTGGCGATTGCCTATATGCTTGCTCTAAATCAAGGGACTGAAGATCACCCGCTGGGATTTATATGTCTTGATGACGTCTCCAGCGCTTTTGACCTGCAGAATCTTGCCGCCGATGCCCACCTGATCCGGATGCTCGCTTATGGAAATAAGGGCGGGCAACAACGACAGGTATTCATTATTGAAGAAAGAATCAACGCCCTGGAGCAGGCCCAGCTCGAAGCGCTGGCCGAAAAGATCCTGGAAATAACCACCG
>JAIMBK010000133.1 GCA_023511535.1 Armatimonadota bacterium | reverse complement strand
AAGAAAAAAGCGTTGGTTGCGGTCGCCCATTCCATTGCTATCGCTATCTACCACATTTTAACCGAAGGTGTGCCTTACTACGAACTGGGCGGTGATTACTTCATCAAGCTAAATAAGAAGAAGTTAGAGCGTCGGCTGGTACGTCGACTAGAAGAGCTTGGTTATAAAGTTACTCTGGAAGAAGTTAATTCTGCTGCATGATAATGGTAATTAGATTCTATTTTCTGAGGAGGAGGCCAAAAGTCATTATGTACAAAATCCTTCTGCCGGAACCAATTCACGAAGAAGGGCTCAAGCTTTTACGGCAGGTCGGGGAAGTGCACGTGAGCAAAGATGCCCGCGAAGACGTTTTGTGCCGGGAAGTCGCCGACGCAGACGCCATTCTGGTGCGCAGCTCGCCAATTATCGCCCGGGTAATCGAGGCGGCTCCGAAATTAAAAGTGATTTCCCGGCACGGCATCGGGACCGACAATATAGACCTGAAGGCGGCCACCGAAAGGGGCGTCCTGGTTTTAAACACTCCTGACGCCAATGTCAACGCTGTTGCCGAACATACCGTGGCCCTCATGCTGGCCCTGGCGAAAAGGTTGTTTCAGATGGACCGGCAATTCAGGGAAGGCAAATATTACCAACAAGGTTCCCTGCCCGGGATTGTTTCGAGACTGGAGGGGGCGCCTGCTTTCGAGCTGGCCGGAAAACGGCTGGGGCTGGTAGGCGCGGGGAAAATCGCCCGCCGGACGGCCGAAATTTGTCTCCGGGCCTTTGCCATGAAGGTTTCCGCCTATGATCCCTACGTGCCGCCCGGCGTTTTTCAGGAAGCCGGGCTAGACGGGATAGAACTGCAAGATTCACTGGAGACAGTGCTTTCCACCGCAGATTTTATCTCTTTGCACGTTCCTTTAACGCCAGAAACCAGAGGATTGATCGGCCGCCGGGAAATCGGTCTGATGAAGCCGGGCGTCTGTCTGATCAACACGGCGCGCGGCGGCGTGGTGGACGAGGACGCCCTGGAAGAAGCCTTACGGACCGGCCGGATCGCCGGGGCGGCCCTGGATGTGTTTGGCGAGGAGCCGCCCGACCCGGCGCGCACCCTGTTTTCCTGCCCAAATTTAATCGTGACTCCTCATATGGCGGCTCTTACGGAGCAAGCCTTGATCCGCATGGCCGTGGAGTCGGCTGCCGGGATCGTGGACTTTTTCCGCGGCCGGCGGCCCAAAAACGTTGTCAACCCGGATGTTTTGAGCCGGGAAAACTAGTTGCCCAGGAGGGTTGCCCGGTGGCCAGAAGGAAGCTGAGCAATACCCTGGACCGGGAGATTTACGAGCGCTTGCGCGAGGCCATTATTGCAGGGCGTTTCAAGCCCGGGGAAAGGCTGGTCGAACGCGATCTGGCCGCTTTTTTCAAAGTCAGCCGCACTCCCGTGCGCCGGGCCCTGCAGCGGCTCAGCAGGGAAAAGCTGGTTACCAGCGTTCCTGGAAAGGGAATGAGCGTAACCAAATTAACTCCCGGGCAGGTCGGCGAAATATATGAACTCAGAGCCGCTCTGGAAGGGTTGGCGGCCATGCTGGCGGCCACGCGGGCTACTCCGGAAGACCGGGTGGCTTTGCAGGAAGTGGTCCGGGAAAGCAAAAAAACACTTGCCGAAGGTGACCTGGAAGCCACCCGGGCGCTGAACGACAGATACCACCGGCTACTGGGCAAAGCCAGCGGAAACGCTACGCTGGCGGAAGCAATGGAGTCCATGCTCTGGCAGTTGAGCATCCTGCTCCTTTCCACGTGGACGGTGAAAGGCCGGCCGGAGCAGATTCAAAGAGAGCACGAAGCGGTGGTAGAGGCCATTTTAAGTGGGGACGCTCTGCTGGCGCGCGCCCGGGCTGAAGAGCATATCTTCAACGCCTCTCGGGTGGCCCTGAGTGTTTTAGAAAAAGAAATTGCTTTTTTTCGGGAAGGGGTGGTGGCGGAAAAGGTTGGCGGTTGAATGTGCGCAAAGCGGTTTTTGTTTAAGATGATTCGGTGCTTGAAGGCAGAATTAGAGGGTGACAAGCAATAACTAAAGGGGTCAGTATCTACCGATTGAGTCCGGAAGAGCAGGCAAAGTGGCGGGAGCCTTTGAAAAACATTGGTCAGATCTGGGTAGACGAAATGGAAAAGAAGGGATTGCCCGGCAGAAAAGTATTTGAGGAGTTTGCGAAGGCCTGCAACCAGGTTGTAAAACAGTAAGCGAGCAAAATAAAAAACTTTTTGGAGACAGAATTGTAAGACGTTCCGGGATCAAACGTTTCCGGTACCTGAGGTTTGAAATCCCTATCCGGGAGGTAATTACAATGCCCCAAATCACCATCAACCCCCGCCGTTGCAAGCACTGCGGCATCTGCATCGCCTTTTGCCCCAAGGAGGTTTTTGGCGCCGACTACCGGGGCGCCCCCGTGGTCGAGCGCGCCGAAAAGTGCACGGCCTGCGGCCTGTGCGTTATGCGGTGCCCGGATTTTGCCCTGGAAGTGGGGGAAAAAGGGAAATGAACATAGCCAACAGAAGCAAAATAAAAGATAAAAACGAAAGCACTGTGGACAGGGGGAGCAAGGAGACCCGAAGACTCTTCCTCCAGGGGAACGAAGCCAT
>JAIMBK010000132.1 GCA_023511535.1 Armatimonadota bacterium | reverse complement strand
ATAAAATAGAAAACCCCCCGACCAAAACATGTGTTTGGTTTCATGTTATACCAAACGGTTGTTCTATGTCAAGGGGGAACAAAAAGATGTTTTTATTCAAAAAAGGCTGTTTTGTATACTATAATATTTTTAAGGAAAAAGGTTCTTATTTTGAGAAAGGACAGCAATTATGCATCATCCGGAAGAAAATAACACATTGGTAAACAGAAAAACAACAAAGCCGCAACATTTATCTGAAGCAGGTTTTTTTAAAACTTTCTTTCGGACTATCGAAAGATGTCCCGCGCGTCCGTCAACTGTTGAAATTTTATTATCCGCCTCGGGTTGTATTAGTGGTATTGGTATAATTTCGTACCTGGCCTTTCACTACAGTCTTCCCCTGTTGCTGGCTTCCTTTGGGGCAACAGCAGCACTTGTGTACGGAGTACCCGACAACCCATTTTCGCAGCCACGCAACGTAATAGGTGGACATCTTATCTCAGCAACAACGGGAGTATTACTCTATCATCTGGCTGGAACAACCTGGTGGTCAATTACTTTGGCCGTTAGCGCGGCTATCGTTCTTATGATGGTCGCCCGGTCATTCCATCCGCCAGGAGGAGCAACAGCTTTCATTGCGGTTTGGAACGCTCAAGGGTACCTTTTTATCTTCGCACCTGTATTTGTAGGGGCAGTATTGCTTGTCCTAATTGCTCTATTAATTAATAACATCGGAAACATTCGTTACTATCCCCGTTACTGGTAAACACCCCTTAATATTTTCTGACCAGCGAAACAACCCTGCCCAAAATGACAGCTTCGTCGGTGATGATCGGCTGCATCGCCCTGTTTTCCGGCTGCAGGCGGATGTGCCCATCTTCCTTGAAGAAGCGCTTCACCGTTGCTTCGTCTTCGATTAGCGCCACCACGATGTCGCCGTTTTCGGCGGTGGGCTGTTTGCGGACGACCACGATGTCACCGTCGAAGATACCGGCGTCGACCATGCTGTTGCCGCGGACGCGTAAGGCAAATAACTCGCCGTAGCCGGTTAGATCAGCGGGCAAAGCAATGACGTCTTCCTGGTTTTCTGAGGCAAGTGCGGGTTCGCCGGCGACTATTTGCCCTAAAATCGAGATAGTGAGAATGTCCGGCCTCTTATTGATGGTTATCGCCCTGGGTATAGAACCGCCGCGGCGCAGGCAACCCTTTTTCTCCAAGCGGATCAAGTAGGAATGAACTGTAGACGTGGAGGTAAGCCCCACCGCCTCGCCGATTTCCCGCACGGACGGGGGATAACCTTTTTCAGCAACGGCTTTTTGAATATATTCCAGGACTTGCTGCTCGCGTTTGGTCAGTTCAGCCAACTTCTCTCACCTGCCTTTCAGGAACATTATACCATGGCACAAGCGTTTTGTAAACAGGTGTTCGGTTTTTTGGATTTTTTTCAATAGCTAGCGGGGAACTTAATCAGACGTCTTTTAAAAAAACGCCCGGTTGAAAGCCAGGCGAAAATTTGTCATCTTTTTCCCTTTCTGAAGGGCCTCACGAACGCGTACCCGTCCGGCACCTCTATGCCGTACTGCCGGGCCCTCTCCACCGCCTCGGAGCTGGCCTTCTTAACCCTCCGCAGGTGGCCGGCCACGGCGTGCGGGACCGGGGCTTTTCTCGCTACGGGAAGATTGCGCCGCACGGTTTTCGTTCCGCCGCCTCCGCTTCTGCCCACGTAGACTGTCCTTCTGATTTGCACGTCACCCTCTCCGGGGAGGAGGACCGACTTTCCGCTCTCCCCGGAGTACATCTGCTTTTTGATTTCCGCGGTTTTTGCCGTGACCAGCTCACAAAACGTCCTGGCCAGCAGGTTTACGAACGGGTCTTTCTTCGGGGTAAACCCGTTCTGCACCTGCCACGGGGAGAAGCCGATTCCTTCCCGCCAGTCAAGCCACACGGGAAAAGAGATCTCTCCTTCCACCACGGCCACGGCGAACACCAGGCTGTCGTTTTCTTCCATAGTAAGCTCCCGGACGATTTCGCCTTTCGGAAAAAGCGCCCGGACCCCGCCGGGGGTGAGGGTATAGCGCCGCTCTGACCGGATCTTTTCCAGGGTGCCTTCCAAAGATTCGCCAGATTCGCCTCCGGCGACCATGTCCAGGACAAAAACGTCTAAAAAACTCTTTACGTCGCCTGGAAAGCCGAACGAAAACGCGTACATGTCAAAGGGCCAAATATTTTCGGCAACTTCCGGGAATTCTTCGTACTCTTCGCCCACGCCCTCCGGAACCTCAAAGGGGGCGAACAACGGCCTGTTTTCGTCCACCCCAACCAGAATGCTTTCGTTTCCGCAGACCGCCCTGAACAGTGTCCGGTAGAGGGCGAACAACGCGTTCGCCTGGTGATTGGGAAGGTTTTCGGCCCACTGGTAAAGTATGAAGGGGAACTTCCAGAGGTCGGCGTACAGCTGCCGCTTGTTGATCTTTTCCGCTTCTTTTTCAGAGAAGAGGACTCCCCTTTGGATGAACTTTTTCCGGTCGCTGATTGCCGACGCCATTTCCTTCAGCCACAAGCTCACCGGATCAGGGGCCTCCGGCGGGACAGGCGGCTTCTGTTTCTCCGGGGGCAAGTTTTTCCAGGTACTCCACAGGATCACCTGGTTCCACGCGTAAGCGGAAGACGCGCACTCTCTTACGTTGCGGTTCATAACCTTCCCTTTTGGTTGCTCCCATCTTCACCAACACCCGGCTTCTTGCCCGCGCGGTGGAGGAGGGTTTGGCCAGGGCGGGCATCGTGGATACGGTCGAACTTACGGTGCCGCCGGAGGCCAGCCCCACCTTCCACGGCCGGGAATGACGTTTAAAAAGAGCACTTTTCAGGGTGATCACGGCATCCTTTGCTTCGCAGGATAACCCGATATGGTAAGCTACAATCCAACGGTCAAAAACGTCAATAATCGGCATGATGAAAAAGAACCTGTCTTCCCCGGCAATGTAGCCGTATTTAACATCTACCTCCCAGAGCTGGTTGGAAGCCGTAATGACCCGGTTCCTGGCCAGCCGGCGGGGGTGTTTGCGCTTTATTTTCCGCTG
>JAIMBK010000131.1 GCA_023511535.1 Armatimonadota bacterium | reverse complement strand
CACCGGTTGAGGGAGAGGGTGAGCAAAAGATGCGCGTGACCGTTACACTGGCCTGCAGCGAGTGCAAGCGCCGTAATTACACCACGACGAAAAATAAGAAAAACGACCCGGGCCGGATTGAAATGAAAAAGTACTGCAAATTCTGTCATACGCACACCATGCATAAAGAGACCAGATAAACAGATAAACATAGGGGGTAGCCCAGAATACGTCCGTTCTCTCTACAAAGGATGAAAATTGAGGCACAAAGGCATTAAGGCACAAAGGCACAAAGAGAAATGTCATCGATGACCGGGAAATGGAAGAGTATTTACCCCTAATCCCTAATTCCTATTAATTAAGGATGTGGCCGCCCGTGGCGAAGGTAAAAGAAATGATCGCCGGGACAGACTCCCGGTTTAAAAAACAACATTCCAAAAAGGCAAAGGACGGCAAACCGGCCTTAAAACCGGCGGCAAAGCCGGTCGCGAAAAAAGAAAAGCCGAACCGCCTGGAGGAGGCTAAAAAATATTTTAAGTCCGTTTATTACGAGTTAAAGAAGGTACACTGGCCCACCCGGCGGGAAGTGTTGATTTATACCGGGGTCGTTCTGGTTTCCGTGGTGATCATCGGCATCATTATCTGGATTTTTGATTCACTGCTCAGCTGGCTCCTGCAGCTCATTTTGAGGTAAGGCGCGGAACGGAAAAGCACCAGGAGGAGGTGGGGGCCTTCGGGAAGCGGGGCCTCTTTTGATGAGTACGAAGAGCTGGTATGTGATTCATACTTACTCCGGGTACGAAAATAAGGTCAAGGCGAACCTGGAAAGACGGATTGAGTCCATGAACATGGAGGATAAAATTTTTCGCATCGTTGTCCCCATGGAAGACGAACTGGAGATAAAGGACGGCAAAAAACGCGTCAACAAGAGAAAAATCTTTCCGGGTTACGTCCTGGTCGAGATGATCATGAACGACGACTCCTGGTACGTGGTCCGCAATACGCCCGGCGTTACAGGCTTTGTGGGCTCCGGCTCCAAGCCGATCCCGCTGACCGACGAAGAAGCGCATCTGATCATGCGCCAGATGGGCGTGGAAGAGCCGCGAGTGCGCCTGGATCTGAATGTGGGCGAACACGTCCGGGTGAGAAGCGGCCCCTTTGAAAATTTTGTCGGCGTGATTGAAGAGGTTCATCCTGATAAGGACAAGTTGAAGGTCCGGATTTCTATGTTTGGCCGGGAGACCCCGGTGGAATTAGATTTTGCCCAGGTGGAAAAAATAAGTTAATCTTGACGCGAAGGGGTGAAGAGAAGATGGCCAAGAAGAAAAAGGTTGTGGCGGTAGTGAAGCTGCAGGTTCCCGCCGGAAAAGCCACGCCGGCCCCGCCGGTGGGCCCCGCCCTGGGCCAGCACGGAGTAAATATCATGGCTTTTGTTAAAGAATACAACGAACGCACGGCTGCCCAGGCAGGCCTGATCATCCCGGTGGAGATCACTGTTTACGAAGATAGAAGCTTTTCCTTCGTTTGCAAGACGCCGCCGGCCTCGGTTCTGCTGAAAAAAGCCGCCGGCATTGAAAAAGGCTCCGGGGAGCCCAATAAGAAAAAGGTGGCCCGGATTCCCCTGGCCAAGGTGAAAGAAATTGCCGAGACGAAGATGCAGGATTTGAACGCCGGTTCGCTGGAAGCGGCGATCCAGATGGTGAAAGGCACGGCCCGGAGCATGGGGATTGAAGTAGTTGAGGGGTGAGAGAATGCCTAAGCATGGTAAAAAATACCGGGAAGCCGCCGCGCGAATTGATAAGAATATCCTCTACGACCCGGTGGATGCCCTGGCGCTGGTCAAAGAGCTGGCTCCGGCCAGGTTTGACGAAACGGTCGAAGCTGTGGTGAAGCTGGGGGTAGACCCGCGCCACGCCGACCAGCAGGTGCGCGGGGCGGTGGTCCTTCCCCACGGGACGGGAAAAACCAGGACCGTCCTCGTCTTTGCCAGGGGCGATAAGGCCAGGGAGGCGGAAGAGGCAGGGGCTGATTTTGTGGGCGCGGAGGAGATGATCGCCAAAATTCAAAACGAAGGCTGGCTGGGCTTTGAGGTGGCCATTGCCACCCCGGATATGATGGGGATGGTCGGCCGGCTGGGCAAGATCCTGGGCCCCCGCGGCCTGATGCCCAACCCCAAAACCGGCACTGTCACTTTTGACGTCGCCCAGGCCGTGAAAGAAGTAAAGGCCGGCAAGATCGAATACCGCGTGGACAAAGCTGGAATTATCCATGCCCCCATCGGGAAAGTATCCTTCGAAACAGAAAAACTGGTTGAAAATTTGCGTACTTTAATGGAGCAATTGATCCGCGTCAAGCCTGCCGGGGCCAAGGGGCAATACGTGCGGGGTGTTTACGTTTGCTCGACGATGGGCCCCGGTGTTAAAGTAAACGCCCAGAAGCTTACCGCGTAAGGAGAAACCTGAAAATTTAACCGGTGTGCCGCAGACAGTTGGCGCCCTCACCGGCTTAATGGCTGAAAAGCCGCCAACCGAGGCCAGAAGAGAGGCGTTAAACGGGAATTGTTTTCCCCGCGCTGATCTTATCACGGGTCTTTCGGTTGCCGGCGAAAGACCCAATTTATTTTAGGGGTTTTTGAGAGGAGGTGTTCTTGACAGCGTGCCCACCAAAGAAGAAAAACAAAAGGTTGTGGAAGAGTTAAAGGAAAAATTTCAAAACAGCAGGGTTGCCGTACTGGCCAACTACCGCGGCCTGGACGTGGCGGCGATTACCGCCCTGCGGCGGCGCCTCCGGGAATCCGGGAGCGAGCTGAAAGTGGCTAAAAATACGCTGACCAGGATTGCCGCCCGGGAAGCGGGTCTTAAAGGGCTGGATGCATACCTGGAGGGTCCTACCGCAATTGCCTTTGGCTTCACGGACCCGGTGGCCCCGGCCAAAATCCTGACTGAATTCATGCGCGAATTCAAGCAATTGGAAATCAAAGGCGGCATCCTGGAAGGGAAAGCAATTCAGGATAAAGAAATCCGCCGCCTGGCCGATCTCCCCGCCCGGGAAGTTTTGCTCGGCAAGGTTCTGGGCGGTATGCAGGCCCCCCTGTCCGGCCTGGTCAGCGTCCTGCAGGGCAGCCTCCGGAACCTCGTTTACGCCCTGGAAGCCATCCGCAGGCAAAAGGCAGGCGAAGCGCCGGGCTAAATCGGTCGTCGGTCGTCAGATGTCAGTCGTCGGACGCTGAATTTATTTCTATTTTCAAAGGAGGAGTTCCCCATGAGAACGTTCGTTCTCCCCATAAAGTAATGAAAATAATTATGTAAAAGTATTTACCCCTAATTCCTAACCCC
>JAIMBK010000130.1 GCA_023511535.1 Armatimonadota bacterium | reverse complement strand
TCCTCTTGATCTTGTAAAAAAGCCCCTCTTCCAGGATGGTGTACGAGCCCCAGGGGCGGTAGGCGGTCAGGTGCCGGGTCGGCAGGACGCCCAGGGTATAATATTGCCGGGAGTGAGCAAAGTGAGCGCGCGGGCGGTTTCGAAAGTCAAGTCTTTTCCTCGAATCATCTCATTGACAAAAGCCTATCCTAAGGCTACTATTTAAGAGAGAAGGTTTTTCAATACTTGTCCCCGTGCAAGGTCAAATAGTGCTATCTTGATATTCACCAAAACACAATGAGGTTAAAATAGTGAAGATTACCGGAATTTTGTGGTTAGATCAAGTTATCGACAAGATTGAGTCAAAGCACCATGTTACTCAAACGGAAGTCGAAGAAGTTATAACAGGCAATCCTCAGTTTAAAAAAATGAAAAAAGGTCATTTTCAAGGCGAACATGTATACCGAGCCCTGGGACAAACAGAGTCCGGGCGTTACCTGGTAGTTTTCTTTATCCAAAAAAGAAAGGGTCAAGCGTTTATTCTCAGTGCCCGTGACATGGACGAAAAGGAGCGTAAAAGTTATGCGAAAAGACAATAAACTTAAGCGGGCTCAGCTACCTGAAAACTTTGCCTCTTTGGAAGAATTTTGGACATTTTGGGATACCCATAGCACCAGCGACTACGAAGATATGATGGAAGATGTAGATATTCAAGTAGATGTCTATTCCAGCAGGGTATATTGTGCTGTGGCAAAAGATCTTGCAGCCCAACTACGTGCCCATGCACGAAAACAAGGTGTATCAACGGAAACGTTGATTAATCTCTGGTTGCGCGAAAAGATATCGGAAAGTACCCAGATTGGCTAAGATGCTAAGCCATGAATAGGTGTCATACCCACCCCCGCCCGAAATCGTCCTCGAACCGCACGATGCCGTCTTCCGCCAGGTACTCGCCCAGCTGCACCTTGATGACCTCCAGGACAACCTTGCCCGGGTTTTCCAGGCGGTGCCTTTTGCCGCTCCGGACAAAAGTGTTCTCGCCGCGCACAGGTTTTTCCTGGGGAAGGTAAGTAACGCGGAGGCGACAATGTGATCCGTTCCCGCTTGCTTCTACAAGCAACAACCGTCCCCGCTTGCGCAGCCTTACTGAAGAGATTTACCAACTGCCCTTCTAATGATGGACTGCGCCTCTTCCAATGTGTCGGCGGCAAACACTTCTTCCATGATGCCGTCCAGGATTTCCAGGCTGGCCACCCGCTGGATTCTTTCCATCACTTCGCCGGCGTCGGCGTTAAATCTGCGCACCATGAATTTGCAGATGGCCTCCTGAGCCTTTTCAATCTTTCCCTCAATCTTTCCCTCAATCTTTCCCTCAATCTTTCCCTTCTCATGCCAGCTGGTGGTAATCTGCACGATTAACTCAGCCTCCTTTTGATCTATTCTGCCCAGTTCCTGGTAAAGCTGTTCTTCTTCCCGGCGGTTTAGTTTGAGGTAGGTCTCGAAAAAGCCGGCAATCAGTTCCATCCGCGCGGGATCACATTTCAGTCTGGTCAGTCCCGCACGTTCAATCCGTCCCCATATATACTGTTGTAATCCGCCAGACTTTACTGGGAGACTTATAAATTTCATAATTCCAAAACTTCATGGTAACCGCAAAACTTTCGCAAATTGCTCCGCAGTCACAATAGCGATATCCTCATAAGACCCCAGGCGCAGCAGGTGTTTATCGCCGGTAACCACCCACGGGGCTTTACCGCCCGCCGCGCACTCTAAAACCATATTGTCTTTGGGATCTGCGGATACGACCACAATTTTCTCTTCCGGGTGGACCATAACCACCCAGGGGAACGACAGAAGCCTTTCCAACGCTTGCAGCCGCTTTTCCGCCGGGCCGAGGGCGTCGAATTTGGCCCTCGCCAGGACGGCGGCGTATTCTTTTACCAGATCCGGGCTTACCACAGGTGAAAACCGGTTAAAAACCCAGGCGTCGAGTACCCTGGCCGGGTAACTTTTCTTGCTCAGCATACCCGAGACCAGAACGCTGGTATCGATCACTGCCCGCATCCACGCACTTCCTCTATTTCCGCGAGAACGTCTTCTTCGGTGATACCTGCTTCCTCGCCCCGCTGGCGCATCACGTCCAGGATGGCCTTAAGCTCCAGTTGCCTGGCCTTCTCGGCGAGCTGTTTCAGTTCCTCGTAAAAAGAATAGCCGATGAGAACGCCTTTAGGTTTTGAACGCGAGGAAATGATCACCACTTCGCCCTTTTCGGCCCGGTCCACGTATTCTCCTAGACGCGGCCTTAGCTGGTCCACCCCGATGATTTTCTCCATAATCGTCACTCCAAATATTTATCTTAACCTTAAACTTTACCTCTATGATAACACCTGGCAGCAAAGTTGTGAAGCTGAAAACCTGGGTAAAATTTTGCACCGGTATTTTTCGCCCCCTCACTCCCGCCCGAAATCATCATCAAACCGCACGATGTCGTCCTCCGCCAGGCACTCGCCCAGCTGAACTTCGATAACCTCCAGGGTCACCTTCCCCGGGTTTTCCAGGCGGTGCCTTTTGCCGCACTTGCAAGTAACTTGCAATCATAATTAGCAAACGTCACTTTTTGCATTGGACGGCTGACCTCAAAAACCACCGTTCCCCCACCTGTTTTTTATACGGAAAGTACCCAGATTGGCTAATATGTTAAGGTGTCATACCCTTTCAAGTTTTCCACTTTGATGGTATAATGTGTATGCTCCCAACAATACAAAACAAACGGAGGCGACCAGGGTGAGTCGAATGATTGAAGTAATGTATTGAAACCACTTGCGCCTATTACTGAGCTTAAAAACAATGAAAGGGCCTGGGTAATCCTTTGTCCTCGCCCCAAAAGGGAGGCTTTACGGGAACTGGTCGGAACGTTAACCCACGAGGAAGCGGAAGAGATGCAGAGGCTTATTGATGAGGAGTTCGAAAAAATTGAAGGCGAATGGTAAATTAGCCGGCCAGGCGGCCAGGCGGCCGTCAAGAAAAGCTGCCGCGCCCCCGGCCAAAAGAGAGGCCAGAGCCGTACCGGCGGCAAAATGGATTACGCTCCTCGCGCCCAGGCCGGGCACCCGCCGGGCCAAAAGGTAAAACAACACCGTCACGTTAAATGTCGCCGCCAGGGAATTGGCCAGGGCCAGCCCGCCGTGGGCAAGGGGCCGGATCAGCAGCAGGCTGAAGACAAGGTTCAGACCCACCGTACATACTCCCGTCTTCAGCGGCGTCACCGTATCCTGCAGCGCGTAAAAACCCCGCGTGAGCACCGGCCCCAGGCACTGCCCCGCCAGGCCGAAGGAGAAGCACAAGAGGGCGAAAACGGTCATGGCCGCGTCTTGCTCGTCGAAAGCGCCGCGGGCAAAGAGCAGCCGCACCACCGGCTCCCGCAAAAC
>JAIMBK010000129.1 GCA_023511535.1 Armatimonadota bacterium | reverse complement strand
CCCCGGCCCGTTGCAAAGGAACCGAGCGCACAAATCTCCTTCAGCTTTTGAATTTCCCTGCCGTAAATGGTACCGGCGCCGCCCGCCGCCAGCTTGAACCCGTTGTCCTCCGGCGGATTGTGGCTGCCGGTGACCATCACCGCCCCTTGAATCCCGCAATGGATACGGGCAAAATAAACCATGGGGGTCACCACCAGGCCCAGGTCGTACACCCGGCAGCCCGTCGCCAAAAGCCCTTCGGCGATCCCCTTTTGCAGTTCGTCCGAACTGGCCCGGTTGTCCCGGCCCACCAGAACCTCCTTCAACCCCTGCTCCCGCAGGTAGGTGCCGAACCCCCTGCCCAAAGTACGGGCCGTTGCAAAAGTCAGGTCCAGACCAGCTTTGCCTCTTATGTCGTACTCCCGAAAGATAGCAGAATTAAGGGTTATATCTACATTCAGCAAATCAAAAAATACCTCCCCGCACCTTTTCTATTTCAAAATTTGAAGCCAGTAATCCAAAACATCGTTCAACGTCTCTTCAAACGCAATCTTTGGCTTCCAGCCGGTTTCCCGCGAGATTTTTTCCCTGCTGCCCAACAATACGGGAATGTCACTTTTTCTTCTTAAAGCAGAAGATGAATCGACAACGGCCACGATTCCGGCCTTTTTCATTAAAATCTCAATAATTTCTTTCACAGTATAAGCTCTCTGGCTGCAGACATTGTAAACTTCCCCCATCCTTCCCTCCTGCAGCAAAAGCCAGTATGCCTCCACCACGTCGCGCACGTCGGTAAAATCCCGGGCGGAATCCAGGTTGCCCGCCACAACCACCGGTTCTTTCCGCCCCAAAGCAATTGCCGCTATTTCCCCGGCCAGCCGGGAGCACACAAAATCCGTCGTCTGACCCGGTCCGGTGTGGTTAAAAGGGCGGGCGCACACCACCCGCAGGCCTTCCGCGGCGCAGGCAAAGGCCAGATTTTCCGCCGCCGCTTTGCTGGCCGCATAATGATTGTTTGGGCGCAACGGACGATCTTCTTTTACCGGCAGATCTTCCGCCTTCACCGCCCCGTAGGCATTCGCCGACCCGACGTAAAGCACCCGGGCCTCGGGAACGATCCCTTTTCCCGCCTGAAAAAGGCGAAAAGTACCCTGAAAATTCACGCGGTAATAAACTTCCGGGCTGATCCCCGTGGTCACCGACACGGCGGCCAGGTGGTATATCTCATCCGGCCGCGCCCGCTCGAGAACATTCCGGACGGAATCAACATCCGTCACGTCCAGAAAAACGGGATGAAAACTTCCCGGGCCCGGATCGTCGCCGAAATTATCTTTGCTTTTACCACTTTCCCAATCTTTCTTGTGGAAAGCCCCAAATACCTCGTAACCCCTGGAAAGCAAAAACCTTACCAGGTAAGGCCCCACAAACCCACCGGCGCCGGTTACCAGGGCCCTCACTTCCCACCAACTCTTTCCAGGTCAGCCTCCACCATTATCCCGACCAGCTCCTGAAACGTAACCTTCGGGCACCAGCCGAGCTTTCCTTTTGCCCTGGACGCATCCCCCACCAGAAGGTCGACTTCCGCCGGGCGGTAAAACGCCGGATCTGTTTTGACGTATTCCCGCCAATCAAGGTTTACGGCGGCAAAGGCAGCTTCGGCAAACTCCCGCACGCTGTGCGTTTCCCCGGTGGCGATGACGTAATCATCGGGCTCATCCTGCTGCAGCATGAGCCACATGGCTTCCACGTATTCCTGCGCGTATCCCCAGTCACGCCTGGCTTCCAGGTTGCCCAGGCGCAATTCCCGCTCCAGCCCGGCCTTGATCCGGGCCACCGCATGGGTTATCTTCCTGGTCACGAACTCCAGCCCGCGCAGAGGGGATTCATGGTTGAAAAGAATCCCCGAGCAGGCAAAAATACCGTAAGCCTCCCGGTAGTTGACGGTCATCCAGTGGGCGTAAAGTTTGGCCGCCGCATAGGGGCTGCGCGGGTAAAAGGGGGTCTTTTCGTTCTGGGGTACGGCCTGGACTTTTCCAAACATTTCACTGGAAGAAGCCTGGTAAAACCTGATCTTTGGATTGACCAGCCTGATTCCCTCCAGCATCCGCACGGCCCCCAGACCCGTAATATCGCCCGTCACCACCGGCTGCTCGAAAGAAACCGCCACAAAACTCTGCGCCGCCAGGTTATACACCTCGTCCGGCTTCACCCTGTCCAGTACCCTTACGATGCCGGACAGGTCCAGCAGATCCAGCGGCACCAGCTCCACCCGCTCCCGGATACCCAGGTAATCCAGCCGTTCCAGGTTCAGGACGCTCGAGCGCCGGAAGGCCCCGTACACCCGGTAATTTTTTGACAGCAAAAGGCGGGCGAGATAAGCCCCGTCCTGGCCGGTAATTCCGGTAATCAAGGCAGTTTTGGGCAAATTAAACACCTCTCCTTAACTTTTTGCAGGCTATTTAGAAGCACAAAAGAGATCGAACAAATTGCTGTATAAAGAGATGATTTTTTCCCAGCAATAATTTTCGGCAACGTACCGGGAGCCGAGCCGTCCGGCCTGCTCCCGCCAGGCAGGATCGGAAAGCAACCGGTGAAGAGCGTTCGCAAAAGAAGAATAATCCGTATAACACAAGCCCCCGCCGCTCCGGCGACAGTGCCCGGCCAGCACTGCACTTTCCCCATTAACCAAGACAGGCGTTCCCAGGGCCATCGCCTCCAGCGTGACCAGGGAGAGGCTTTCGTAACGGGAAGGCTGAACCACCGCCAGAGCATTTTTGATTAAGGCAAACTTCGTCTCTTCATCAACAAACCCCAGGTAAAAAATCCCCTTCTCTTTCGGCAGGCCCTCATCGCAATGGCCGGCCAACAGCAAATTGCAGGTGATTTCTGGATACGCCGAGCGAAAATGTAAAAAATAATTAAATAACTGGTCCGTGTTCTTGCCCGGGTCCACCCGCCCTAAATACAGAAGGTAAGGAGCCCGTTCCGCAAGAGGAGGGAGTTCATCTTTTACCTGCCCCGGAACATCTACTCCTGCCCCGGCGACAATCCATTTTCTTCCCCTTAAGGGAAAGTTGCGCTCCACCAGCTCCTTTTCTTCCTCGCTCAAAAAAACAAACGCCCGGGGCAACTGAAAAACCCGCCGGAAGATCTTCAAAAAGAGCGGGGGCTCGGCATGGGCCATGGGAATAAGCACGGCTTTTTTTTCGACCAGAGGAAGGCCGAAATAAGTGGTGCAGTAAAGATAAGTAAAGAATACAAATAGATCATAGCTCTCCCGGTGGGCTTCAATATATTGAAACAAACTCCCCGCGTAAGGGCCCTGCGCTTTCATCCAGATTTCTTCCAGTCGGACGGGTAGCGGGAGGGAACGGTAGGCCAGCCTGTTTAAATGGACAAAATACCACCGCCGCGGATAATCGACCGGAAAACGCAAAATCCGCACGCCTTTGGAA
>JAIMBK010000013.1 GCA_023511535.1 Armatimonadota bacterium | reverse complement strand
TAGGGGTTAGGAATTAGGGGTAAATACTTTTACATAATTATTTTCATTACTTTATGGAGAGAACGAACGTTCTCATGAGGAACTCCTCAGAAAATAGATTTTCATGATTAATGGAGAGAACGAACGTTCTCATGGGGAACTCCCTAGAAAATAGCGTTCTACCATTCCTTACCATCGGGCTGGAATTGTCCGGCTCGATAGGACAAATTCCAGCCCCCGTTTCTATCCTTTAAGTTAATAGCTGGTGCCTGGCACTTATAATTAACTTACGCTAAACAATTCTGGGTACTTTAAAAAACTGTCCTTCCCGGTCGGGGGCGTTGGCCAGCACCTTTTCCGGCGGCAGGTGCTCCCCGGTCTGATCCTCGCGGAAGACGTTTTGCAGCGGCAACACATGGGCTGTCGGCGGTACAGCACGGGTATCCAGTTTATTTAACTTCTGGGCGTATTCCAGAATATCGCCCAACTGCCGCGCGTACATTTTCTTCTCTTCCGGGGTTAATTCCAGGCGGGCCAGCAAAGCAACGTGCTCGACTTCTTTCATTGTTAACATAATTCCGCACCTTCCTGATTCAAACCTTTATTTTTCTACGGTTACTTCATTATTTTTAAAGTCTATCGTCAGTATTTTATTCTTAAGAAGCTTTGTTCCGATCAACAAATCCGTAGATCTGTTACTTAAGCCAATAACATATTTTGGCTCGTGATCGAATACCACCTTTCCCAAATAGATTTCTTCTTCCACTATTTCCCCATTGGCCAGTTCATATTCCTCTGTACCCACAAAAATCCATGATAAACCTCTAATAATCTCCTGAGGTAAACTGATCTAACCATTAAAGCCGGTATCTATGATCCCCTCAATGGGATTTGCCTGCTCATCAGAAGACAAGACAATTATTTCAATAACCGGTTCTCCGAAAGAATTTACAAACCCTTTCAGCACTTGAAGACCTCCCTGAATTTATGCACTGACGGATACCCGACTCGAAAAAAAGCAAAAACTTTACCCGGAAACCTTTCTCTGGCCTTCAGTGCTGCCTCCAATTCGTCATCACCAAGAACATAATTGCCTGATTCAACATCAATAGCAACAATTTTTCCTCGGGCGTCTTTTAATTTTGGCTCTATCTTTTTGTAAATCGCTTTTCCTTTTAAAGTGAATTCTTTTTTATCTAATTCCATTGCCTGTTTAACCTCCTTTCAATTTTATCATACTACGCCTCGCTATCCTTACACAACCCAAAACCACTTCCGTGCCAAGTAATTTCTTGTCATAACCAAAAGAAAGATTATAGAAAAGGTTTGATCAGTTCGACAAAATCTTCTTCCCGTAAAACAGGCACGCCCAGGGCCACGGCTTTTTCGTACTTGCTTCCCGGATCTTCCCCAACCACCACATAATCGGTTTTCTTGCTGACGCTGGAAGTAACCCGCCCGCCCAGGCTTTCGATCAGTTCCTGAGCCTGCTGACGGGTGTACCGGGAAAGCGCCCCGGTAAGCACAAAGAGCTTCCCCGCCAGCGGTTTGGCCTGGACTGGCGCTTTTTCCTCCTGCATGTTCACCCCGGCGGCGGCCAGTTTCTGGATGAGTTCCCGGTTTTTCTCCGTGGTAAAGAAATCGACCACGCTCTCCGCGATTTTCGGCCCGATTTCCGGAATGGCGACCAATTCTTCGAAGCTGGCCCGGGAAAGTCTTTCCATGGACCCAAAACGTTCCGCTAAAATTTTTGCCGCCCGTTCACCCACGTGCCGGATGCCCAGGGCAAAGAGCAGGCGGTGGAGGGGGTTTGTTTTGCTTGCGGCGATAGCGGCTAAGAGGTTTTGGCTGGATTTGGGGCCCATGCGCTCCAGGTTGACCAGATCTTCGTAGCACAGTTGATACAGGTCGGCGGGATCGCGGACCAGGCCTTTATCCAGCAACTGCCCCAGGATGGCCGGGCCCAGGCCCATGATGTCCATGGCGGCCCGGGAAACGAAATGGATTAAGCCCTCCCGCAATCTGGCCGGACAGGCCACGTTGGGGCAGCGCACCGCCGCCTCCCCGGCCGGGCGCACAACCCGTGAACCGCACTCCGGGCAGCGCTCCGGCCAGACAAAAACCTTCTCCCGGCCCGTGCGTGCCTCTTTAACTACCGAGATTACCTCCGGGATAATATCGCCGGCCTTGTGAACCAGGACGGTATCCCCGACCCGGACGTCCTTTTCTTTGATCATATCTTCATTATGCAGCGTGGCTTTGGTCACTGTGGTCCCGGCCAGCCGCACGGGCTCCAAGACGGCCGTCGGCGTAAGCACCCCGGTCCGGCCCACGCGCAAAATAATGTCTTTAACCATCGTCTTCGCTTCTTCTGCCGGAAATTTATAGGCAATCGCCCAGCGCGGGCTTTTCATGGTCGCTCCCAGGCGGGCCTGCTGGTCCAGCGAATTCACCTTAATCACCATGCCGTCGGCGGCATAGGGCAGGTCAAACCTCTCCTGCTGCCACCGGGTACAGTAGGCGATCACTTCCGCCATGTCCCCAAACACCCGGAAGTGGCGGTTGACGGGCAGCCCCAACTTCCCCAGCCACTGCAGGCTGGCCGCGTGTTCGCTTAAATCTTTTCCTTCCCAAAAGCCCAGGCCGTAAACGAAAATATTCAACTTCCGGGCCGCCGTAACCGCCGGGTCCAGCTGGCGCAGCGAACCGGCGGCGGCGTTGCGCGGGTTGGCAAAAAGGGGCTCCCCGGCTTCCTCGCGGGCCTCGTTCAGGTTTAAAAAGGCCTCCTTGGTCATGTAGACCTCGCCCCGCACCTCCAGGGCCGGAACGTTTTCCCGGAGGCGCAAAGGAATGGCCGGAATGGTTTTCAGGTTGGGGGTAATGTCCTCCCCCGTCTCGCCGTCCCCCCTGGTCGCCCCGCGGACAAACAAACCATTTTCGTACCAGAGGGAAACGGCCAGACCGTCAATCTTCAATTCGACAACGTACTCCACCTTTTCTCCGGGCAAAGCTGCGCGCACCCGCCGGTCAAAATCGCGCAGCTCCTCTTCGCCAAAGGCGTTGGCCAGGCTGAGCATGGGCGTCCGGTGGGCCACCGTAACAAAACCTTCCCGCGGCTTGCCCCCCACGCGTTGAGTAGGGGAATCCGGCGTCACCAGTTCCGGGTACTGTTTTTCAATGGCCAACAGCTCGCGCATCAGTTGATCGTACTGCGCATCCGTAATTAGCGGGGAATCCAGCACATAGTAGCGGTAATCGTGATCCGCAATTTCCCGCCGGAGAGTTTGCGCCCTTTCCCGGGCCCGTTCCAGAGGATTTGCCAAAGAACCTCACCACCTCTCTTTAAGTAATCAACCTCACCACATACACGATGATCCACGCCCCCGGGATAAAGAAGGCCTGGGCCAGCAGGGTGCCCAGCAAGCGAGTTAAGGCAAGGTAGATGGCCATTTGCCGGACATCCTTTTCCTCGCGCACCCCCCGTAAGGCCTGGTCGGTGATCATAGCCGCCGTCGGGTCCACCACCGTTGCCGCCAGGACGGTTGCCACGCCGTTGACAATACCGGAAGTTAAGGCCGCCGTAGAGCGAAACTGCGGGTTTAGGGCCCCGGCATACAAGGCGGAGAGGACACCGGTCGTCCAGATGCCGGTGACCAAAATATTGGCCATTAAAAAATGGACAGGGATGCGCAGCGGTTCGCACAGACTGTCCCGGAAACGGCCGGGCTGGGGAAGTTGAACTGCTTTGGCCAGCCGGAAAAGAGAACGCGGCGCCAGCAGTATTTTGAGCAAAATCCGCGGCACCGAGCCGGTATCCTCCAATAACATAATTCCCCGCACAAAGATCTTTACCGTGGTGGGAATTAATAACCCGCCCAGGATGGTCCCGGCCGTAGAAGCCAGGATAACCACCCGGATTTGCCTGTCCAGGACCGCCAGCTGGGCCTGGTAAAAGGGATTGGTCAGCAAATCCCCGCCCCCGCTATATTTTAACCCGGCATTGATGGCGTTTTCCACAATGGCGGACATCAGCGGCGCCTGAATCAGGTTGGCCGTGCTGGCAATTAAAAAAATTACGTTAAATAAAGATATTGCCATGGCCAGCCGCTGCGTTCTCACCCCGGCCAGGCGCACCGCGTAAATCAAAGTGTTAACCAAATGAATAATGGCCGTCAGCACGGTCACGGCCGTTAAGTAAGCGGTCATTGCCACTCCTTAAAAAAGGGATTGGGGATTGGGGATAGATACTCTATAATACGACTATTTTCCTCCTCTATGGGGAAAACAGAGTTTCCCGTAAGACTTCTGAAACTTCTCATGAAACCGTTGCTAATTATTATATGATAGTATTCCCCCGGAACTAATTTTCACTCCCTCTGCAAGGGTGCGTACCGGGCCAGTAAAGTTTTCACGCCCCGTTCGGGGAAGGCTACTTTTATTTCGGCCGCCTCCCCTTCCCCCCGCACGGCCACCACCGTGCCCGCGCCCCACCGGTCGTGCCGGACGCGGTCACCGGGGCGGTAGGCAAAGGCCCGGGAGGAAGGTGCAGCCGCCCGGCCTCCCCCGCCGGCCGCCTCTGCCGGCAAATCACCTTTGGTCTCCTTTGTCGCCGGAAGCCTTTTTGCCAGGGGGGCTATTTGACCTTTTCCGCTTTTTTTCTTTCCGGACGCCTTCGTCTCCGGACCGGGTCGATCAAGCGGATCGTCCGGCGTTAAAAGATCGTCCGGAATCTCCTCTAAAAAGCGCGAAGGTACGTTCACCCGGGTGGCACCGTAAAGGGTCCGCTGCCAGCAGCGGGTAAGGTAAAGGCGCTGCCTGGCCCTGGTGATGCCGACATAACAGAGGCGGCGTTCCTCTTCCAATTCGCCCTGGTCAAAAAGCGAGCGGGAATGGGGAAATACCCCTTCTTCCATCCCGATCAAAAACACCACCGGGAACTCCAGGCCCTTGGCGCTATGCAGAGTCATTAAAACAACCTGGTCGGCCTTGTGGTCGTACCGGTCCACATCCGAATACAGGGCCATTTTCGCCAGAAAGGCGCCGAGCGTCCGCTCCTCGTCCTCCCGGTCAAATTCCTGGGTAACCGATAAAAATTCTTTTAAGTTTTCCTGCCGGGTCCGGGATTCCACCGTATTTTCCACAACCAGTTCCCGCCAGTAGCCGGTTTGCTCTAAAACCTGGTTGGCAATTTCCGTAATGCTGAAGTGCTCCAGATTCGCTTCCAGCCGGTCAAAGATCCCGGCCAGTTCAACGCAGGCTTTTTTGGCCTTCGTCGCCAAATCGGGGATCTTTTCGGCCCGGGCCAGGGCCTGCCGGACCGGGATATTTTCCGCCGCGGCAAAGGCGGTGATCTTCTGCCAGGAAGCCTCGCCGATTCCCCGGCGCGGCACGTTGATGATCCGGGCCAGACTCAAGACGTCCGCCGGGTTGGCCAAAAGGCGCAGGTAGGCCAGTAAATCCTTAATTTCTTTGCGTTCGTAGAATTTCAGGCCGCCGACCATGGTGTAGGGAATTCCCCGGTGCAAAAAAACTTCCTCCACCACCCGGGACATGGCGTGGGTACGGTAAAGAACGGCAAAATCGCTGTACTTAAAGCCCGCCTCCCGGCGCAGCCGGGCAATCCGGTCGGCCACAAATTCCGCTTCCAGGTGTTCGTTGTCCCCCAGGTAAACCACCACCGGCGCCCCCTTGCCGGCGGCCGTCCACAGGCGCTTTTCCTTGCGGGCGCGGTTATGGCGGATGACCTGGTTGGCGGCGTCCAGAATCGTCTGGGTGGAGCGGTAATTTTGCTCCAGCTTGATGATCCGCGCGTCCGGGTAGTCTTTCTCGAATTCCAGGATATTGCGGATACTGGCTCCACGCCAGCCGTAAATGCTCTGGTCCGGGTCGCCCACCACAAAAACGTTGCGGTGCGCTTCCCCCAGCAGCTTCACCAAAACGTACTGGGCGTGGTTGGTGTCCTGGTACTCGTCCACCAGGATATAGCGAAATTTATTCTGGTAATAAGCCAGGACGGGCTCGTTTTCCTGAAACAGGCGCACCGTCAGCATAATCAAATCGTCGAAGTCCAGGGCGCAGTTTTTGGCCAGTTTTTCCTGGTAAAGGGTATACACCTTCGCCGCCGTACGGGCAAAAAGGTTGCGGGCCTCTTCGGCATACTTCTCCGGACCGGTCAGCTCGTTTTTGGCCCGGGAAATAACCGCGGCGAGGGAACGGGGCGAATACTTTTTTTCATCCAGATTCAACTCCCGCAAACACTCTTTGAGCAGCGTCTGCTGGTCGTTATCGTCGTAAATGACAAAGTTTTCGTGGTAACCGCAAAAGCGGGCCTGTTTTCTTAAAATCCGGACGCAGGTAGCGTGAAAGGTGCCGATCCATAAGTCCCGGGCCACTTCCGGCACAAAAGCGGCCACCCGCTCCTTCATTTCCCCGGCCGCTTTATTGGTAAAGGTGATGGCCAGAATGTTATAAGGAGACACTTTTCTCTCTTTTAAGAGATAAGCGATGCGGGTGGTCAACACCCTGGTTTTGCCGCTGCCGGCCCCGGCCAGCACCAAAAGGGGGCCTTCCGCATGCCGGACGGCTTCCCGCTGCGAATTGTTTAAACCGGCCAACAGATCCATGAATACTGGTTCCCTTCCCCGGAAAAGAAATTTACCGCAAAAACGCCAAATATTACCACCAGAAAAATGATCGGGCGGCCGTTCGGCGGAAAAAATAAAGTCAAACGATTTCCGGCTGACAGCGCGGGCGGTTAATTCAGCAACTTTTTTAAACAAAAACAGGCGGGCGGTTCCTTCGCCAGGCTATGCCGGGCCGTTATCCAGCCGGTAATGAAAGCACGAGTAGTGTCCTTCGTGGCAGGCCACGCCGACTTGCTCCACTTTCACCAGCAGGGCGTCGGCGTCGCAGTCGTAATAAATTTCCCGCACCTTCTGGACGTTCCCGGAAGTGGCGCCCTTGTGCCAGTACTCCTGCCGGCTCCGGCTCCAGAACCAGGTTTCCCCCGCGGCCAGCGTCCGCGCTAAAGACTCCTTATTCATGTAAGCCAGCATGAGGACGGCGCCGGTGCGGATGTCCTGAACAATGGCGGGAATCAACCCGTTTGCGTCGTATTTGAGCTGATCAAGATTTTTGAACATGACTGAACTCCTCGAAAAACCCATTTAATTGTTATTTGATTTTAACAAAAATATCTTTCAATTCTACCGCAAAACCCTCTAAAAGGACGGAACCGGCCGCCTCTTCGCCTTCGGCCCTTTGGACAAGTTCAAAAGAGCCGTCCCGGTTCGTATAAATTTCAATGGACTCCTCAAGAGGGTCAACCACCCAGTATTCTTTTACCCCGTGCCGGGCGTAAACCCTGGCTTTCTTCCGTAAGTCGTAATAAGCGGTGGAAGGGGATAAAATTTCTACGACCAGGTCGGGCGCTCCCCTGATCCGCTCCTCGATGATCTCCGACCTTTCTCTGGAAATATAAATGATGTCCGGCTGGTAAGTTTCTTTTTCTTCCAGGTAGACGTCCAAAGGAGCGTGCAGAACTACCCCCAGACCTTTTTCTTCCACGAAATCGATTAACCTTTTGACGATCCGGGTCGAAATGTACTGGTGATAGACCGTGGGCGAGGGAGTCATAATCAGCTTTCCTCCAATTAACTGATAAGGAGCGCCCTCGGGCAGCTTCGCATAATCTTCGTAGGTATAAACTTCCTTTTGGGGAATCTCGACATCGTTCCACGGGATACTCACTGTTCAGCCACCCCCTTAAGAACTCCAATGGAAATTATACCACGTAATCCAAAAGGCAGGCAACGTAGCTGTTCAGCGGTACGTTTAAGGAGCGGGCAATCGGCGGGCACTTCGCCTTCAGCAGAAAGAAAACCGGCGCCGGAACGCACAACTCCGGCAACGTTTCGTAATACCCCATTCCCTTGGCAAAGAGCAAATCTGCGCAGACCAGGGTTTCGAAAAATTCCTTGGACACGAGCGAAAGGTCCAGCCCCGGGGTATCGCTGCCGGTGGTCGTTACTCTTTTGAATTGGTCCCTGATTCCGCTCCGTTCCAGATCGCTTAAAGTAAGGTCGTTCTGAACCGGGTTTTCTTTGACCACGTAAGTAACCCCGGCAAAATCCTCTAATTTTTGAACAAGCGGCAGGTCAAAGTAACATTCCCCGGCGTTATCGGCAAAATAAAGGATTTTTTTGCGTTCCGGTGATTTTTGGAAATCCTCCAGCAAAGAACAAAGGGCGCCGGTATCGTTCCGGGCAAAGGTTACCGGCTTTAAAATTTCTTCGCGCACCTTCCCGAAATCAAGGAAAAAATCGATACTGTTTCCCTTGGCGGCAAAGGCGATTAAAGCCGGAAGATCGTTGCCCAACGACGGTCTGATTTCTTCCGCCAGGGAGCGGGCGATCTGCATCTCTTTTTCCTTGACCGCCAGAAACGGATCTTTGTTTTCCGCCGCGGCGCGAATGGCCCGCTGCATTTCCCCGGCCAGCCGGGTCGGGATCTGGTCGGCGGAAAAATTTTGGGCTAAATAAGTCAATCCTTTCTGGAAAGCTTCTTCCCTCTCGGGTCCTTCCGGTACAGCCAGTCCGGCCGTGCGCCTGGCCAGACCTTCCAGGCAGGGGTAACATTCCCTTTGGGCGCGCAAAAAAATTCACCTCGCCGCTTGTTTTCCTTCAGAGTCTTACCGGAATGCCGCGCTCATGCAGGTATTCTTTTACCTGGCGGACGGAGTATTCCCCGAAATGAAAAATCGATGCCGCCAGGGCGGCATCGGCTCCGCCTGCCGTCAACCCCTCGGCGATGTGCTCCAGCGTCCCCACCCCGCCGGAAGCGATCACCGGAATGCGAACGGTATCGGCAATTGCCCGGGTCAAGGGGATGTCGTACCCGTCCTTCGTCCCGTCTTTGTCCATGCTGGTCAATAAAATTTCCCCCGCGCCCAGTTCCTCGACCCGCCTGGCCCAGGTGAGCGCGTCCAGCCCGGTGGGAGTACGTCCGCCGTGAATATAGACCTCCCACTTCTGGGGCCCCACCTGCCTGGCGTCAATGGCCACCACAATGCACTGGGTGCCGAAACGTTCGGCGCTTCTGGCCACCAGTTCCGGGTTTTGCACCGCCGCCGTATTGATGGAGACTTTGTCGGCCCCGGCGGAAAGGACGTCGCGGATGTCCTCTAAAGTACTGATTCCGCCGCCCACCGTATAAGGAATAAAGACCTCCCCGGCGGTGCGGTAGACCATTTCCAGCATGGTTTTCCGGCCCTGGGCGGAAGCCGTGATATCCAGAAAAACCAGTTCGTCGGCGCCCTGTCCGTCGTAATAAGCAGCCAGCTCGACCGGGTCACCCGCGTCCCGCAAATTGATAAAATTGGTGCCCTTCACCACTCGCCCGTCAGTTACATCCAGGCACGGAATAATTCTTTTCGTCAGCACGAAACAACCCTCTTTTCCTCCTGCTCGCTTATCCCCAGCGCTTCTTTCAGCGTGATTGTTCCGGCGTAAAGTGCTTTGCCGATAATTACCGCTTCCACCCCGTAAGGTTCTAACTTGAAAAGCGGCTGGAGATCATCTACTGTAGAAATGCCGCCGGCGGCAATGATTTTCATCCCGGTCACCCCGGCAATTTCCCGGATGGCGGATAAATTCGGACCCTTTAAAGTTCCGTCGCGGCTCACGTCGGTAAAGATGATCCGCCTGACTCCGCGATTCTTCATTTCCGCGGCCAGTTCCAGGGCGTTTTTTTCCGCCGTAACCCCCCATCCTTCAATCGCCACTTTCCCTTCCCGGACGTCAATCCCCACGATAATCGCCTCGCCGTATTTTGCGCAGGCTTCAGCCACCAGATCGGGATTAATGATGGCGACGGTGCCCAGAATGACCCTCCTGGCGCCGCTTTCCAGGAGTTCCGCAATTGTGCCGATGTCCCTGATGCCGCCCCCGACCTGGACGGGAACCTTGACGGCGGCAATAATTTTTTTGACGATGTCCAGGTTTTTCGGTCTGCCGGCAAAGGCGCCGTCGAGGTCGACCACATGCAGCCAGCGGGCTCCCTCTGCCTCCCATAGTCTGGCCATGGCAACTGGATCATTGGAATAAACCGTTTCCCGATCCGGTCTGCCCTCGGTTAAACGGACGCACTTCCCCTCCCGCAGGTCAATCGCCGGGATGATTAACATTTTTTGCCACCAACCCCCCAAAATTTTTCAAGATCTGCAGCCCCAACGCACTGCTTTTTTCCGGGTGAAATTGAATGCCGAAAACATTTTTCCTGGCCACCATCGAGGCAAAGTTCAAACCGTAAGGAGTTAAACCGCTGATTAAGTCCCGATCGGGGGTATCTACATAATACGAATGGACAAAGTAAAAGTACGAATTCTGGGCGATTCCTTCCGTCAGAGGATTCTCCCTGGTCAGGAAAACGTTATTCCAGCCCATGTGGGGAATTTTCAACCCGGCCGGCAATCTTTTCACCACGCCCGGGAAAATTCCCAGACCGCCGGTAAAACCCCATTCTTCGCTGGCTTCAAAAAGCAGCTGCATGCCCAGGCAAATCCCGAGGAAAGGCCTGCCTTCCGCGATTACCTGCCGGATCGCCCCGGTTAAACGGGCGTTCCGGAGGTTTTCCATGGCGTTGGCAAAAGCCCCTACCCCCGGCAAAACCACGCCTTCGGCCGTCAAAACCTCTTCGGCGCTGTGCACGACGCGCGCGCTCCAACCGGCCTTTTCGAAACCTTTCCGGACGCTGCGGAGGTTGCCCATGCCGTAGTCGATAATCGCGATCAAGCTGCTGCCTCCCTGAATGGTCGTCAGTCGTCGGACGTCAGAGGTCGGTAACCAAAGCTGAAAATGCGGTTTTCCGAAATTAGCGTTCCGGCGTCCGAGAAATGACGAGTAATCTTACGGCCCCGTACCTGAGAGTATGTTTTCTACAAGACCCCTTTCGTAGAAGGGACGCCCGGCCCCCGGCCGGCAAGGGATACGGCGTCGCGCAGGGCGCGGCCCAGGGCCTTGAAAACAGCTTCACAAATATGGTGGTGGTTACGCCCGGCAAGAAGGCGCACGTGAAGCGTAAATTCGCCGTTTACCGCCAGCGCACGGCAGAACTCCGCGACCAGTTCGAGATCGAACTCCCCGACTTTGGCGGCCGGGAAGACATCCGGAAAGGCCAGGAAACCCCGGCCGCTGATGTCCACGGCCACCATGGCCAGGGCTTCGTCCATGGGCACCAGGGCATGTCCAAAGCGATTGATCCCCTTTTTCTCTCCCAGGGCCGCTTTAAACGCCCGGCCCAGGCAAATGCCGGTGTCTTCAACGGTGTGGTGGGCGTCCACGGACAGATCGCCGCTGGCGATCAACTCCAGATCAAATGCGCCGTGCCGGGCAAAGAGGGCCAACATGTGGTCAAAAAAACCCACCCCGGTATTAATCCGGTAACTTCCGGTACCGTCGATGTTCAATCTTAATTTTATGTCGGTTTCCGCCGTTCGGCGACTGATTTCGCCAGTTCGCTGCCGGTCCATTTGTTCCCTCGCCAACTCTTCCACTTTTCACTTTCACCATTACAAGATCAACAGCAAATTTTCCTCATTTTTTCCAGAAAGATTTGGTTTTCTTCCTCCCGGCCCACCGTAACCCGCAGACACTCCTCCAGACCGGGGCCGTGGAGGTTGCGGACCAGGACCCCCTCCTGGCGCAGGCGGTCGAACACTTCCTGCGCCGGCCGCGGAGTACGGAACAAAATGAAATTTGCCTCGCTGGGGAAAACTGTAATTCCGGGCAGGGACGCCAGTTCTTGCCCCAACGCGTCTCTTGATTGCCGGATGGCGTCAGTCATCTTCCGGAACTCTTCCCGGTGGGCCAGCACGGTACAGGCGGCAACCTGGGCAAAAGTGCTTAAATTAAAAGGTTGTTTAACGCGCAGGAGTTCTTTAACGACCCCGGGGTTTCCTAAAAGATAGCCCACCCTTAAGCCGGCCAGCCCAAAAGCTTTGGAAAAGGTGCGTAAGATGATCAGATTTTCGTATTTTTCCAGGAGCGGCAGGCAGCTCACGCCGCCGAAGTCGATATATGCCTCGTCCACCGCCACCAAAGCGCGGCTGTGCTCCAGGAGGGCGGCGATATCCGCCACGGGGGTGGCGTTTCCCGTGGGGTTGTTTGGGGAGCATAAAAAAATCAGCCGGGTTTTTTCGTTGGCCGCAATTTCGCTTAAGCGGTCCAGATCCAGCGCAAATCCCGCTTTCAACCGCGGTATTTCTACGGGTACGGCCCCTGCAATCAGGCTGTTCACCCGGTACATGGAAAAAGTGGGCGTGGCGATGACCACCTGCGCACCGTTGCCGACGGCCAGACATAAATTTAAAATCAGTTCGTCCGAACCGTTGCCGGCGATGATTCCTTCCACCGGCACGCCGGTAAATTGAGAAATTGCCTTCCTCAATTCGCCGGCCAGGTCGTCGGGATAGCGGGTAAAAAAGCCCGACCTCCATTGCCGGCAAATTTCCTCTTGCAGAAAAAGGGGAAAGTCAAAAGGGTTTTCGTTGGCGTCAAGTCTAAGCAGGCCGTTTTTGGAGGGCTCGACCTGGTACGGCGCCAGGTTTTCGAGATCGTGACGCAGAACCCTTTTTAGATCGAAAACCATCTTCAACTCTCCCGCGAGGACATACATTATTTTTCCTACGTTCGACATCTGACGACTGACGACCGATCAGAGCAGGCACAAAGAAAAATATGCCTTACCTGAACCTCATTTTCATAGCGAGAACGACCGTTCTTATGGGCGACTCCCTGGGAAAACGGGCATTGGTGATTGCGATAACTTAGTTTTCGACACCCTGCCTTAAAAATCCTTTTTCATATTTTAAAGCTTTTTGCCCGATGTCGCGACGGTAGTGCATCCCTTCAAAACTGATTTCCCGGACTCCCTCGTAAGCGCGGATGATGGCTTCCCGGATCCCTTTCGCCGCCGCCGTCACCCCGAGCACCCGGCCGCCGGCGGTGACCGTCTGTCCGTCGACCAGGGCGGTGCCGGCGTGGAAAACCAGGATATCGTCGGGGACGTTTTCCAGCCCCTTAATCACTTTCCCCTTGGCGTAGGAACCGGGGTACCCGCCAGACGCCAGAACCACGCACACGGCGGCACCTTCCGCCCAGCAGATGTTTTGGGCGGCCAGCCGGCCGGCCAAGACGGCTTCGCAAACATCCACCAGATCCGTCCGGAGCAACACGAGCAGCGGCTGCGCTTCGGGATCACCGAAGCGGGCGTTGAATTCCAGCACTTTCGGTCCTTCCTGCGTCACCATCAGCCCGGCGTAAAGCACGCCGCGGTAGGGACATCCTTCGTCGGCCAGACCTTTGACCAGGGGAATCAAAATTTTTTGCAGCGCCTCTTCGGCAACCCGGGGCGTGCAGACCGGCGCCGGGGCGTAGGCGCCCATCCCGCCGGTATTGGGCCCCTGGTCGTTGTCGTAAACCTGCTTGTGGTCCTGGGCGGCCGGCATGGGCAAAACGGTTTCGCCGTCGGCGAAGGCCAGGATGCTGACTTCTTCCCCGGCCAAACATTCTTCAATAACCACCCGTTCCCCGGCCCGGCCGAAAATCTTTTTTTCCATTATCTCAGTGATGGCCGCCAGCGCCCCGTCGGTAGTGGCGCACACCTTGACCCCCTTGCCGGCAGCCAGGCCGTCGGCCTTCACCACAACAGGAGCGCCGCGTTTTAAAACGTATTCTTTTGCCTCTCCGGGACGGTCAAAGACAGCGAAATCCGCCGTGGGGATATTGTACCTGGCCATTAATTCCTTGGCCCGGACCTTGCTCCCTTCGATGGCGGCGGCTTCGGCGGAAGGGCCAAAGACAGCCAAACCCGCCCGCTCAAAGGCGTCCACGATCCCTGCTACTAACGGCGCCTCCGGACCCACGATGGTCAGATCGATCTTCTCCCGGCGGGCAAAGGAAAGCAGCCCGCCGATATCTTCCGCCTTTACCTCCACGCAGGAGGCCAGGCGGGCGATGCCGGCGTTTCCCGGGGCGCAAAAGATTTTGTTTACCCGGGGGCTCTGGCGGAGCTTCCAGACCAGAGCGTGCTCCCGGCCGCCGCCCCCCACTACCAAAACCTTCATGCAAAATCCTCCGTAAATTATTTAATGCTTAAAATGCCTCATCCCCGTAAAAATCATCGGGATGCCGTATTCGTTGCAGGCGGCGATGGATTCTTCGTCCCGCAGGGAGCCGCCGGGCTGAACGATGGCGGCGATGCCCGCGCGGGCCGCCTCGTCCACGGTGTCCCGGAAGGGGAAAAAGGCGTCCGAGGCCAGCACGGCCCCCCTGGCGCGCTCCCCCGCCTGGGCCAACGCGATGCGGGCTGAGCCTACCCGGTTCATCTGCCCGGCACCCACGCCGATCAGCTGGCGGTCCTTCGTGACCACAATGGCGTTGGATTTAACGTGCTTCACGATGGCCATGGCGAAGGCAAGCTCGGCAAGCTGTTCGTCCGTGGGCTGCTTTTCGGTAACGACCTGGACTTTTTCGGGAATGACCATTTCCCGGTCGGCCTCCTGGAGCAAAAAGCCGCCGTTGACCTTGCGCACCTCCAGCGGATCGTTGGTTTGACCGGCCAACGGCCCCGCCTTCAGACAGCGCAAATCTTTCTTTTGCCCGAGGATGCGCAGCGCTTCCGCGGTATAATCGGGGGCGATGATCGCCTCCAAAAAGATTTTCACCATTTCTTTGGCGGTGGCTTCGTCAACCGGACGATTGCAGGCGACGATGCCCCCAAAAGCGGACACGGGATCCCCCGCGTAGGCCCGCCGGTAAGCTTCCGCCAGATCGTCGGCGCTGGCCGCCCCGCAGGGATTATTGTGCTTGATAATCACCACGGTGGGTTCGATAAATTCCCGCACCAGTTCAAAAGCTGCGTTGAGATCGAGAATGTTATTGTAGGAGAGTTCCTTTCCTGTAAGCTGAACGGCGTTTCCCACGCAGGCCCCGGCCACCCCGGGCGTTTTATAAAAAGCCGCTTTTTGATGGGGATTCTCGCCGTAGCGAAGCTTTTGCACGAGTTCGCCCGTAAGGATCATGGTCGCTGGAAAAAGATCGTCATCGCTTTCCCCGGAAACCTTGCGCAGGTAACCGGCAATGGCAGCGTCGTAGGCACAGACGTGGGAAAACGCCTCCCGGGCCAGACGCAGCCGGAATGCTTCGTCGACCCGGCGGCTGCGCAGGGCTTCCAGCACCGCGTCGTAATCTTGCGGACTAACCACCACCAGCACGTGCCGGTAATTCTTCGCCGCCGCCCGGATCATGGCCGGCCCGCCGATATCGATGTTTTCGATGGCTTCTTCCAGGGTGACGCCGGCCCTGGCTACGGTTTCCCGGAAGGGGTAGAGATTAACCGCCACCAGGTCGATGGGCGCAATGCCGTGTTCTTTAAGCTGGCTTAAGTGGGCGTCTTCGCGCCGGGCCAGGATGCCCGCGTGCACCCGGGGGTGCAGGGTCTTCACCCGGCCGTCCAGGATTTCCGGAAAGCCAGTGACGTCGGAAATATAAGTTACCGGCAGGCCCGCTTCCCGCAGTGCTTTGGCGGTGCCACCGGTGGAAATAATTTCGACTCCCAGCTCGACCAGGCCCCGGGCAAATTCCCGGAGGCCCGTTTTATCCGACACACTGATTAAGGCACGCTTGACAATCAAAATAATCTTCCCCTCTTTTCTTTACTTACGTGCAAACTTTAGAGAAGTTGCCCATGGGAACTTTCGTTCCCGATATTAATCACGAAAACCAGGCCGGGGCAGGCATTTTTTCCTTTGTGCCTTTGTGCCTGTTGCCTTTGTGCCTACTATTTTCTGAGGATGGATCCGATTTGTCTTACGCCTCCCCCTGGCAATCTTCAATCAGTACCCTCCGCCCCTCAATCCTCAGCCGGCCCTCGGCAAAAAGCCTGATGGCCTCGGGGTAAATGCGGTGCTCCTGTTCTAAAATGCGTTCCGCAAGAGTTTCTTCCGTGTCGGTGTCGAAAACAGGCACCACCGCCTGGAGAATGATCGGTCCCGTATCACACCCCTCGTCTACAAAATGAACGGTGCATCCGCTGAACCGGACGCCGTATTCCAAAGCCTGCCTTTGTCCGTGCAGGCCGGGGAAGGCCGGTAGCAAGGCCGGGTGGATGTTGATCACCCGGTTGGGAAAAGCGTCAAGCATAGTTTTCCCCACCAGGCGCATATATCCTGCCAGGCAGACCAACTCCACCTGATATTTTTTTAAGGCGGACACCACCGCCTGTTCATATTCCTGTTTCCCGGCGAAACTTTCCGGTTTGATCTGAAGGGCGGGAATGCCGGCATCCCGGGCGCGCTGGAGGGCGAAAGCGTTTTCCTGATCGCTGATGACAACAACTACCTGCGCCGGTATCCTTCCTTCCCGGCAGGCGTCCATAATCGCTTGCAAATTAGAACCGCGCCCGGAAGCCAGGACCCCTACACGCAAAAGCAAATGATCACCTTCCCCCCGGTATAATCTTCTACCAAATTAAAACAAAGGAATTGTAAAATTACCACCATCTCTCATATTTGACATGAAACTTAAAAATCCTTTCCCAACGCAAAAAACTAAACAGCTCTTTCAGCGATAAACTCAGCCTGGTGAAACTGAGCCCGGCCCGGCCGGGCATAAATATCAGTGCCCTCGCCGATCACCCCGGCAGCGCCAATCTTTTCTTTGGGGCCGCCCGTCAGGAACGTGACACCATCGCTACCTTCCGGCGGGAAAGCTCCTCCCGGCCGGGCAGAAAAAGAGCCAGAAGCAGACCGATGACAGGAAAGATGATCATAACGTTAAAGATTGCCGGCAACCCCCAGTGGTCGGCAATCCAGCCCAGAAAAGTAGCTCCGATCCCGCCCGTCCCGATGCCGAAGCCAAGCGTCAGCCCTGAAGCCAGACCGACATTGTGAGGAAGAAGCTCCTGCCCGAAAACGACGGTGACAGAAAAGGTGGAAATCAGGGCGAATCCGGCCAGGGCTATGATCACCGGCACCCAAAGGCCGCCCGCGTGCTCTAAAAAATACAGCAGGGGCACCATTGCGGTCAAGGAGGAGACGATGATTGTTTTCAAACCCCAGCGGTCGGCCGCCGGACCCCCGACCAGAGTGCCGAGTGCACCGGCAAAAAGAAACAGCGAGGTGAGGGCGGCGGCGTAAGTCTTGTCATGGTGCAGGTAGAGGACGTAGTACTGGGGCAAAAAGGTGATCAGCCCTAAGTGAATCCAGGACCGCATGATAATCACCAGGACCAGCAGGACTATCGGGGCAACCACTTTGCCCGTGCTCAGCCTGCTTCCGGCAGCCTTCGGCCGTGCCCCGGCAGACGGCAGGGGCCCGGCCGCAACGTTCGCCGGGGCGGTGACAAACGACAGGGAAATCCAGAGCAGGACCGCCATGACACCGTTCAAAACGAAAAAGCCCGCCGAACCGGCCAGCCCCGCCAGGGCAAAAAAAGAAGAGGCCAGCACCGGGCCCGCGGCGAAGCCGAAGTTTCCGCCCACGGAAAAGATCGACATGCCGGACGCCTTGCGCGGGCCGCTGGCAAAGCGGGCATACTTCGAGCCTTCAGGGTGGTAGGCAGCTACGCCCAGCCCGCTGATTAAAGCGGCCAGCAGCAAAAACGGATAATTGGGCGCGTACCCGGTCAAAGCCATGCCCGTCCCGGCCAGCAAACACCCCAGGGGAATCAGCCAGGCGGCACGGAAACGGTCGCTAAAAATCCCGAAAACAGGCTGGATCACGGAGGAACTAAGATTGAAGGCCAGCATCACGGCACCTACCTGAAGCTGGCCCAACGCCAGCACTGGCTGCAAAAAAGCCAGCATCATCGGCAGCGCCCCCTGGTTGAGGTCGGTGACGGCGTGACCCGTACCCAAAAGGGCGAGCACCTTTTTGTTCAATCCCTGCACCTTCTTGTTATTTAATCATGCAGTTCTTAAAGTTCCTTGAAACGTACCACTTCCTGAATGGACCGGCGGAGGCTCCGGGGTCTGTTCGCCGGGTGCCCCGGGTTGCCGCAGCCCAAGGCAATTCCTGACAAAACCAGCAAGTTATCCGGAATCTCTAATTCTGCGCGAATAAGGTCAGATAAGCGGCCAAATTCCAAGAAGTGGCCGCCCGGCAACCGGCCTCAAATATATTCTACTTTCCGGTCGCCGGCCACCACCTGTCCCACCAGGTAAGCCCGTTCGCCCATTTCGGCCAGCCGCGCGAGGCAGGCGTCGACCTGCCCGGGAGAAACCGCCAGGATCATCCCCAGGCCCAGGTTAAAAGTCCGGAACATTTCGTCGTCCGCCACCCGCCCGATTTTTTGGATGAGCCCGAAAACCGGCGGAACGGGCCAGGAATCGCGTTCGATGCGGGCGGCCGTCCCTTCCGGCAGGATCCGCGGGAGATTTTCCGTAATCCCGCCGCCGGTGATGTGGGCGATTCCCTTTAAATCGAACTTTTCCAGCAAACCCAGCACTGTTTTCACGTATATGCGGGTGGGGATCAGCATTTCCTCCCCGACGGTGCGGCCCAATTCCGGGCAGTACGTATCCACCCGGTAACCGGCCGCCTCGAAAAAGGCTTTGCGGGCCAGGGAATAACCGTTGCTGTGCAGGCCGGCGGAAGCAAGACCAACCAGACAATCGCCGGGTTCACACCGGGAACCGTCAATAATCCTGTCCTTTTCCGCCACACCGACGACAAAGCCGGCCAGATCGTACTCCTCCGGACCGTAAAAACCCGGCATCTCGGCCGTTTCGCCCCCCAGCAGGGTGCAGCCGGCCTGCCGGCAGCCCTGCGCCACCCCGGAAACGATGGCGGCCACTTTTTCCGGAACCAGCCGGCCCACCGCCAGGTAGTCCAGAAAAAACAGGGGCTCCGCGCCGCTGGTGACGATGTCGTTGGCGCACATGGCCACCAGGTCGATGCCCACCGTATCGTGCCGGTCCATCAGCATGGCCACCTTTAACTTGGTGCCCACCCCGTCGGTGCCCGCAACCAGCACCGGCTCCCGGTACCGCCGGGCGTCCAGGGCGAAAAGGCCGCTAAAACTCCCGATGTCGCTTAAAACCTCCGGCCGGGCGGTGCTTTTCGCGATCCCCCGCAGCAAATCCACCGCCCGGTTGGCGGCGGAAATGTCCACTCCGGCGCCGGCGTAAGTTAACCCCATTGCTTTTCTTTTTTCCATGATTATTCCAGAGCATCCTTTCCCCTGGCGGACGACGGAATCTTTACCGGATAGTCTCCGGAAAAACAGGCGGTACAAAAATCATTCCGGCGTTCTCCAAAGATGTCGAGCATGCCTTCCAGGCTCAGGTAATGGAGGCCGTCCGCCCCGATAAACCGGCGGATCTCCTCGATGGGCTTTTGGGCGGCAATCAATTCACCCCGGTTGGACGTATCTATTCCGTAGTAACAGGAATGGACGATGGGCGGCGAACTCAAGAGCAAATGCACTTCTTTTACTCCGCACTCTTTAAGCATCTTGACGATTTTACCGCTCGTCGTGCCGCGCACCAGCGAGTCGTCCACCATGACCACGCTTTTTCCGGCCAGAATTTCGCGCGCCGGATTCAACTTTAAACGCACGCCCAGGTCCCGCATATCCTGGCTGGGCTGGATGAAAGTGCGGCCGATATACCTGTTTTTCATCAATCCTTCCTCAAAAGGAATCCCGGAAGCTTCCGCGTAGCCGCGGGCCGCCGAAACCCCCGAGTCGGGCACGGGAATGACCAGGTCGGCCCGCACCGGATATTCTTCGGCCAGGCGGCGGCCCATCAACCGGCGCACCTGATTTACGGGGAAGCCGTCGAGGCAGCTGTCCGGGCGGGCAAAGTAAATGTATTCAAAGATGCAGTGGGCATTTTTCCTGCCCGGTTGCCCCTGCACGGAAGCAAGCCCTTCCCCGTCGATAATGACAATTTCCCCCGGGGCGACGTCCCGGATGAAACGCGCCCCAACGGTATCCAGGGCGCAGGACTCCGAGGCCACCACGTACCCCTGGGCGTCTTCCAGTTCGCCGACGCACAACGGGCGAAAACCGTAGGGATCACGGACGGCCAAAAGTTGATTTTCCGTTAAAATCACCAGCGAATAGGCGCCGGCCAGGGAAATCATGCACTTCATCAGGGCGTTGACCAGTCCCGTCTGGCTGTACCGGGCGATTAAGTTGACGATTACTTCGCTGTCGGTGGTCGTTTGAAAAACGGAACCGGTGGAAGTAAGACTGGCGCTTAACTCAGCAGCATTGGTCAGGTTCCCGTTGTGGGCCAGGCCGATCATGCCGCCCGAATACCGGAAGACCAGCGGCTGGGCGTTAATCGGCTGGCTGGCGCCGGTGGTGGAATAACGGACGTGCCCGATCGCCAGGTGACCGCTGAAATTATCTATTTCCTGACCGCCGAAAACTTCCGGCACCAGACCCATTCCTTTGTACAGGCTGATCTTGCGTCCGTCGGCCACGGCGATTCCCGCGCTTTCCTGGCCCCGGTGCTGCAGGGCGTACAGCCCGTAATAGGTCAACCGGGCGACATCTTTTCCGGGAGCATAAATTCCGAAAATACCGCACGCCTCTTTTAACTTCTCCACTCCAGCCGTCTCCCTTACAAGCCGAACCGCCGGTAAATAACGTCGATATTTTTAAGGTAATAGTTGTAATCAAACAACTTTTCGATTTCCCCGGGCGGCAGGTTTCTGGTTACCTCCGGATCTGCTTTCAGGAGATCCTGAAAATCCCGGCCCTTGCTCCAGGATTCCATGGCGTTGCGCTGGACCAGGGCGTACGCTTCCTCCCGCGTTAAGCCCTTTTCAATCAGGGCCAGCAGGACCCGCTGGGAAAAAACCAGGCCGTGGCTGCGCCGGAGGTTTTCCGCCATTCTTTCGGGATAAACGAGCAAATTTTTAATCATTTCGGTGGTTTTATAAAGCATGTAATCCAGGGCAATGGTGCTGTCCGGGATAATTACCCGTTCCACCGAGGAGTGCGAGATGTCCCGCTCGTGCCAGAGGGCCACGTTTTCCATGGCCGCCAGGGCATTGCCCCGCAAGAGCCGGGCCAGTCCGCAGATCCTTTCCGATACAATGGGGTTGCGTTTATGCGGCATGGCCGAAGAACCCTTTTGTCCTTTGGCAAAAAATTCTTCGGCCTCCAGCACTTCGGTGCGCTGCAGGTGCCTGATTTCCTGGGCAAATTTTTCCAGGGAGCTTCCGATTACCGCAATGGCGGCCAGGTATTCGGCATGGCGGTCCCTCTGCAGGATCTGGGTGGAGACGCGCGCCGGGCGCAGCCCCAGGCGCCGGCAGACGTATTCTTCGACGCCGGGATCGATGGTGGCGTAGGTGCCTACCGCCCCGGAAAGCTTCCCCACGCTGATCGCGTCGACGGCCTTTTGCATCCGTCCGCTGCACCGCTCCACTTCCGCCGCCCAGAGCAGCATTTTTAAACCGAAGGTGATGGGTTCGGCGTGGACCCCGTGGGTGCGCCCCATCATCAGGGTATATCTGTGCTCCTGTGCTTTTTCGATTAAGGCCGCGCGCAGATCCTGCAGGCGGCGCAAAATTTGTTCGCCCGCTTTTTTCATCCGGACGGACAGGGCGGTGTCGACCACGTCGTAGGAAGTGAGGCCCAGGTGAATATATTTGGAGGCTTCGCCCACATATTCCCCGACGCAGGTCAGAAAGGCGATGACGTCGTGGTTGACGACGGCCTCGATTTCATTGATGCGCGGAATGTTGAAATTGGCCCTGGTCTTGATTTCCCGCAAAGCCTCCGGCGGGACCAGGCCGCGTTCGGCCTGGGCTTCGCAGGCGTAGATTTCCACCGCGAGCCAGGTTTTAAATTTGCTTTCTTCCGACCAGATTTCTTTCATTTCGGGCAGCGTGTAGCGTTCGATCATAACTTTAACTCCTCGGAAAACAGGGTTTGGAAATGCAAAAAATTTTACTGTTTCGTTTCCGACTTCCGACCTCCGACTTCCGACTTCCCTTCCCCCAGGTAGCGGTCGATGCCCAGTTCGGCCAGCCGGGCCGCTTTGGCCTCCACCCGGGCGGCCAGATCTTCTTTATACCGGACGACTTTTTCCCGCACCGCCGGATCGGCGGCGCCGATAATCCGGGCGGCCAGCAGGGCGGCGTTTTTCGCCCCGTTGATGGCTACCGTCGCCACGGGAACGCCGGCCGGCATCTGGACGATGGAATAAAGGGCGTCCACGCCGTTTAACGCTCCCGTCTGGATGGGAACGCCGATTACCGGCAAACAGGTATGCGCGGCCAGCACGCCGGGCAGGTGGGCTGCTCCCCCGGCGGCGGCGATAATTACCTGCAGGCCCCGCTCCGCCGCGGATCTGGCGTAACCAACCGCCTTTTCCGGCGTCCGGTGAGCAGAGGCGATCACCACCTCGTGGACGATCCCCAGTTGATCAAGCATTGCGCAGGCATCTTTGATGACGGGAAGGTCGGAGTCGCTGCCCACAACTACTCCCACCAAAGGCCTTGCCATTATTAAACATCACTTCCCCATTGTCTTTCCAGTTCTGACGACCGACAACCGACGACCGACGACTGGTTTTACTCCCACTCGATGGTGGCCGGCGGCTTGGAGGTGATGTCGTAAACCACCCGGTTAATCCCGGGCACCTCGTTCACAATGCGGTTGGAGATGCGCTCCAGCACCTCAAAAGGCAGGCGCGCCCAGTCCGCCGTCATGGCGTCTTCGCTGGTGACGGCCCGCACCGCAACGGTGTAGCCGTAAGTCCGCCCGTCCCCCATCACGCCGACGCTGCGCAAATCCGTGAGCACGGCAAAGTACTGCCAGACCTCCCTGTGCAGCCCGGCCGCTTTGATTTCGGACGTGACGATGGCATCGGCTTCCCTCAAAAGGGCGAGCCGCTCCCCGGTTACTTCCCCCAAAATGCGCACGGCCAGCCCCGGTCCCGGGAAAGGCTGGCGCCAGATTACTTCCTCGGGCAGGCCCAACTCCAAACCCAGCGCCCGCACTTCGTCTTTAAACAGCCAGCGCAGGGGCTCGATGAGCTTAAGCCGCATATCTTCCGGCAGCCCGCCCACATTGTGGTGGGTTTTGATCACCGCGGCGGTAGCCGTGCCGCTTTCCACCACGTCGGGATAGAGGGTGCCCTGCACTAAAAAATCTACTTTCCCCAATTTCCGGGCTTCCTCTTCAAAAACCCGGATAAACTGCTCCCCGATGATCTTCCGCTTGCGCTCCGGATCAACCACTCCCGCCAGGCGCTCGAGAAATCTTTGCGTCGCGTCCACGTAAATCAGTTTTATTCCGAATTGATCTTGAAACGTCCGGACAACCTGCTCCGGCTCGCCTTTCCGGAGCAGGCCGTGGTTGACAAAGACGCAACTTAACCGGTCACCGATGGCCCGGTGAACCAGCACCGCCGCCACCGAAGAATCCACCCCGCCGCTTAAGGCGCAGATTGCCCGGCCTTCGCCCGTCCGTTCTTTGATCTCCTCCGTGGCGCGCTCGATAAAAGAGCCCATTGTCCATAAACCGCTGCACCCGCATACGCCATACAGGAAATTTTCCAGAATCGCTTTTCCCTTTGGCGTATGCACCACTTCCGGGTGGAACTGCACGCCGTAAATTTTCTTTTGCTCGTGGGCAATGGCGGCTACCGGTGCCTGCTCCGTCCGGGCGAGAACTTGAAAACCCGGGGGCGCCGCCTCCACCCGGTCCCCGTGGCTCATCCAGCACTGCTCCCGGGGAGCGAGCCCCTGCAAAATTTGATCGGGCGCCAGCACCTCCAGGGCGGCCTTACCGTACTCCCTGTACTCCGCGGGGGCCACCACGCCGCCGAGCTGGAGGGTCATCAGTTGCATCCCGTAGCAAATCCCTAAAATGGGAATGCCCAGCTCATAAATGCCGGGGTCGCCTTGGGGCGCCCCGTCTTGATAAACGCTGGCCGGCCCTCCGGAAAAAACGATCCCGCGGGGAGATCTGGCTTTGATCTCCGCAAGCGGGGTATGGTAGGGCAGCATTTCGCAAAAAACCCTGCTCTCCCGGATGCGCCGGGCGATCAGGTGGCTGTACTGGCCGCCGAAGTCCAAAACGACGACCAGTTCTTTTTCCGGCTGCAGCTGCATTTTTTCCTCCTACCGGGCGTATACTTCCCTTTTCAGGACCATAATGTCCCGTAAATAACGGTAACTGCCGTTGTAGTCCAGTCCGTAGCCGACCACAAATTCATCCGGGATGGCAAAACCGTTGTAGTCGGGCTCTACTTTCACCAGCCGCCGGCCTGGCTTGTCCAGCAAGGTGCAGACCTTCAAGGTGGCCGGCCCGCGGGCGCGCAAATTTTCCATCAGATAATTCAGGGTCAGACCGGTATCCACGATATCCTCGACGAGCAGCACGTGCACCCCTTCAATGCTCTGGTCCAGATCCTTTAAAATCCGCACCGCGCCGGTGGATTCGCTGGCGCTGCCGTAACTGGAAACGGCCATAAAGTCCAGGCGAACGGGAATCGTTAAATTACGCACCAAATCCGCCAAAAAAATAAAGGCCCCCTTCAGGATTCCGACCAGTAAAGGCTCCTTTCCGGCGTAGTCGGCGGAAATTTGCCCGGCCATTTGCCGGACCCGGCGCTGAATTTCATCTTCGGTCAGCAATACTTTTTCCATGTGGGAATGCACGGCGTTCACCCCTTCGCCGCCGCGTTCGGATCTCAAACCGGAGTAATTATAACAGGCAAGCACCGGAATAGTCAATGAAATGGTTCGCCTTTTCACGACTTTGCCTATCCTTATTTTACTCTGCACGAGCCGGTCTTGCAATCTTAACTTTTTTCCGGGTGAGGCGGAGCGATGGCGATGTCCCGGTCGTAGTCCCAAAACCTGACCAAAACAGCAGGCAGGTTTTTCGCCCCGGGTTCCGCCGGCTGCAGCAGGACCTGCCGGACCCGCCGGTCCTTGGCGTCAACCCACAACCTGCACCAGTATTCCCGGTCCTTTTCCTTGACCAGGAATTCCGGCAGTTGCGGCCGGCACTCCAGGACCAGCGCCTTTCCCGCCGCGCTCTTTTCCCGCCCGCAATAACGGAGATCAAACACCTGGAGAAAGTTTATGAAACCCAAAGGGGCCAGTTCCATCACGTAGAGCTGCGCCTGGCCGAGCTTGTTGCCCTCCAAGGCGAGCCACTTTTTCGTCCAGATGTCCTTCAGGTAGGTTGTTTCCCCCACTTGAATGAATTCTACCGGCGTATTATACATCTGGCCCTGCAAATGGATCCGGTTGGGGCTCACCCAGGCTCCTTCCACCTGACTTAAAACCCCCTGGTTTTCCGTTTTCACCTCCACCTGGTAGCGAAAAGACTTGCTGGCCAAAGTTTTCTGGACTGCCTGGGCAAAAAGCTGTTCCGGAATCACTTTTTCCGCCGCGAACAAGCCGAAAAAACTGCATCCGGCAGCGGCCAGAAAAAGGATGCCAAAGATCGCCAACAGGGTCCTTCCCTTCACCGCCAAAAATAAACGGACATTCACCGGCCTCACCTCGTCTCCTGCTTTAAATTCTGTTCACGCCGATAATAATTAAAATTACCCCCAGCAAAATGATAACCATGGTGGAAGGCGCCAGCCGGCCGGCCAGGCCGGCCAGGCCCAGGGTGGTCGTGGTCAGCAAGATCGTCGGACCCACCATCGCCAGCAAACAATTGATTTTAAAAGCCGTCTCCAGCCGGTTGAAATGCAGCATTAAAAGAGCGGCGCTAAATTCAATGGTGGCCGATAAAATGCGCAGCCCGGCCATCAAAAAAACAGTGTGGTCAAATAAAAAGAACATTTTTTAAACTCCTTCCCTCGCCTGGCATCCCCTGCTGCTTTTACCTATTATTTCATATGTGGGAGGAAGCAGATAAATGCATACCTTCCGGGAGAAAGGAAAAAATGTTCATGATCATTATCTTGACAAAGGGGCTTAAACTTTGGGGGAGAACACTGATGCAAAGGAGGCGTTTAAGCCTTCTGTCCTGGCCGCCTTAAGCAGCGTCCCTTTTATTATGGTCCTGGGCAATTCCCTGTTGATCCCCGTCCTGCCGGCCATCAAAAGTGCCCTGCAGCTCACCCAGTTTAAGGTCAGCCTGCTGATCACCCTGTTTTCTGTTCCGGCCGGTATTATTATCCCTCTGGCCGGCTTTCTGTCCGACCGCTACGGACGCAAAAAGGTGATTATTCCCTCCCTTATTCTCTACGGCCTGGGCGGGGTAATGGCCGGGTTGACAGCCGTCTTTGTCAAGAACGGAACTTATTCCTTGATTCTGGGCGGGCGGATTCTCCAGGGGATCGGCGCGGCCGGAACGGCGCCCATCGCCATGGCCCTGTGCGGCGATCTTTTTGGCGGAAAATGGCGCTCCCGGGCCCTGGGCATTATCGAGGCCGCCAACGGCTTCGGGAAGGTGGTCAGCCCCGTCCTGGGCGCCGCGCTGGGCTTAATCACCTGGTACGCCGCCTTCCTCTTCTTTCCCCTGGCTGTGCTACCAGCCGTGGCGGGGCTTTGGCTGCTGGTCAAGGAACCCCCGGCAAACCGGTCCGCCCGGAGCATCGGCCGGTATCTCCAATCTTTCGGCGGAGTTTTTGAAAAAAGGTCGGTGCTGCTGCTGACCTCCTTTTTTGGCGGGATGATGGCCCTGCTCCTTTTATTCGGGGTCCTTTTCTTTTTATCCGAGCACCTGGAAACCGTTTTTCATTACAACGGCATCCGGAAAGGGGCGGCCCTGGCCATCCCGGTTTTATTCATGTGCGCAACGTCTTACGTTACGGGCACCCTGATTAAAAAGAAGGCCGCCCTGATGAAATGGCTGGTGGTCGCCGGCCTGGCCCTGATTACCGCCTCTCTGGCGGCGCTGGGGATCTTCCGGCAAACCATTTTTTTCTTTGTGGCCATCTCCCTCGCCGGCGCAGGCACGGGACTGACGCTTCCCTGCCTGAATACAATCATCACCAGTTCCACGGCCAGCGAAAGGCGGGGGCTGGTCACCTCCCTTTACGGCAGCGTGCGCTTCTTCGGGGTGGCCTTCGGCCCGCCGCTCTTCGGCCTTTTGATGGGCAAGGGGCAGCCCTTTATGTTCTGGAGCGGCGCCGTCCTGGCCGCGGCGGCCACCTTGCTGGCGGCATTTTTGATCCGGAGCGGGGATATTACCATCGGCACGGAAAAAACCCCGCCGGACCGGACAGAACAGGTCCCGGCCGGCAAGCCCCAACCAATGTTCACTTTCAATCCCGCCCGCAAACCCACAAAATAAAGCCATTTATGCCGGTTATTGCTACTTTTTCCATGGTCACTTCCTCCTTTTGCGCTGAATAAGTTAGGGATCAGGAATCAGGGGGAATGGGAATTAGGGGTTGGGTTTCGAGGGAGGTGTCAGAAGAATTTAAAACTTGGGAAAGGAGTCAAACGGAATGAATGGGGCAACCAAAACATGGAAAGAAATTTTAAGTTTCCCCCTGGGCAACAGGCAGGAAAAGCCACGGGAGCAAGGATTAACCATGATTATCGACAAGGGCTTGGGCCTGGGGGAAACGCGCGATTTGCTTCACCTCTGCAGCCAGTACATCGACTTTTTCAAGCTTGGTTTCGGCACCTCAGCTTTATATACCCCAGAAATTTTAGCCGAAAAAATTCAGTTAGTTAAATCATTCGGAGTTGAAATCTATCCGGGCGGCACTTTTTTGGAAGTAGCCATTCTGCAAAACAGACTGGCGGAATACCTGCATCTGGCCAGGGAGCTGGGCTTTACCGCCATCGAAGTTTCCGACGGAACGATCACCCTGGACAGCGAGGTGAGAGAAAAAGCAATTGCTATGGCAGCCGGACTGGGTTTTCTGGTTTTAACGGAAGTAGGCAAAAAAGACCGGGAAGAGCGGAGAACGCCCCACCAGTTAGCCAGGCAAATCAAGGAGGATCTGGATAATGGGGCCTACCGGGTAATTTTAGAAGGGCGCGATTCCGGAATCAACGCCGGCATTTATAACGAACAGGGCCGTTTTCTGGAGTGCGAACTGGAGGAACTGCTTTCGGCCATTGATGATCACCGGTTCCTGATCTGGGAAGCGCCGCTGAAAAGCCAGCAACAGGAACTGATCTTAAGGTTCGGGCCGGATGTAAACCTCGGGAATATCCCCCCGCACGATGTAATGGCGCTGGAAGCCTTACGGGTGGGCCTGCGGGCGGATACGCTGAAGACCGTCCTCGATTGTAAAGCAGGGTAAGGCCCGGGCGGTAATTTACGTTCAAGAGCGGACTACAGGAAAACGTCAGGCACAAAGCTTAATAAGCACAAAGGCACAAAAACTTCAAATAGATTTTCGTTGGATTACGGAGTGAACGTAGTATCCCGGAGTGAACATTCGTTTCCATGGAAGACACTCAAAAGGCAGGTGGCTGAACATTGCCCGGGGAACATCCATATCCCCGGGCAATCGATTTAAAAATTTCCCGGTTTAGTTCCGGGAGTTGCTGTGAAAACAATTGCCATAATTTTCTTCTTCCCGGCATATATTTAAAAAAACCTGTCTGCGTTAAGAGGCGAAGTTTATGTCCGGCGTGAACATGCTGGTCATCCTGTTGCTTGTCGGGATCATTGCCCGCTCCAATTTAATTGCTACGGCGGCCTGCATTTTGTTAATCCTGAAGTTTTCCAACTTAAATTTTGTCTTTCCCCTGCTGGAAAAACGCGGCCTGGAACTGGGCCTGCTTTTTTTGCTGCTCTCTATTCTCGTTCCGTTGGCCACCGGGAAAATTACCGAACGCGAAATGCTTTCCAATTTCATCAGCCTGCCGGGAATCCTGGCCATTGTCAGCGGCGCCCTGGCCACCTGCTTAAACAGCGAAGGCTTAAAACTGCTGCAGGTGGAACCGGAAATCATCTTCGGCCTGGTTGTCGGGTCGATCTTCGGGATCACTTTTCTGGGAGGGATCCCGGTCGGCCCCTTGATGGCAGCGGGCCTGGCGGCGTTTTTCTTAAACGTAATTACCTGGATCAGGCAATGATCAAACAAAATTTAATTGTCTCTATCGGCCTTTTGATCAAAAAACTAACCATCGCCAATTTTGCGCAAAAATTCGGCCAGCCCGGCGGGTAAAGGCGCTTCGAATTCCAGGTACTCTCCAGTGCGGGGATGCGTAAAGCCAAGGACGGCTGCATGCAGGAACTGCCCCTCCAGTCCGTAATGGTTCCTTTTGGGAGCATATTTTTTGTCCCCCACCAGGGGATGGCCCACGTAAGCCAGGTGGACGCGGATCTGGTGGGTGCGCCCGGTTTCCAGGCGAATGTGGAGAAGGGTGAATTTGGCGAACCGCTGCACCACCCGGTAGTGCGTAACCGCGGGCTTCCCGCCGCCGGCGACTACGGCCATGCGCTTCCTGTCCCGGGGGTGCCGGCCGATGGGGGCCTCAATAGTTCCGCTGTCCTCATGAATCCACCCGTGCGCCAGAGCGATATACCGGCGAACCACCCGGCGGTCTTTCAACTGCCGGGCCAGCTCCAGGTGGGCGGCGTCGTTTTTGGCCGCCATAAGCAAACCGGAAGTATCCTTATCCAGCCTGTGCACGATGCCGGGGCGTAAGATCCCGTTGATTCCGGAAAGGTCCCGGCAGTGGTAAAGCAGAGCGTTGACCAGCGTCCCGGAGTAATTTCCCTCCGCCGGGTGCACCACTATCCCCCGCGGCTTATTGATCACGATTACATCCGCATCTTCGTAATACACATCCAGGGGAACCGGTTCCGGCTCGACCTTTAACTCTTCCGGATAGGGCACGCAGAGCAAAACTTCGTCTCCCGGTTTGACGCGATACCCCGGCTTGGACGGGGCGTTATTTACCTTGACCAGCCCTTCGCCAATCAGCCTTTGCAAATACGAGCGGCTGATCCCGGGAGATTCCCCGGCCAGGTAGACATCCAGACGCGTTCCGGCCCTGGCCGGATCAACTTCGTAATAATTGACCGACAGCATTTTCTTCCCTCATCGGGCAGGTTCCCGCCCGCCGCGCCACACCTCCCAGACTAACAAGAAAGCCCCAATGACAATGGCGCAATCGGCCAGGTTAAAAACCGGCCAGAACCGGAAATCCAGAAAATCGACCACCAGCCCTGAACGCAGGCGGTCGATCAGGTTGCCCAGGGCGCCTCCCAGAATCAACCCCATGCTCAACTTAAGCAGTCGGCGATACTCCGGAATACGTCTTGCCAGCAGCAGAACCAGGGTAACGACAACAAAGGTGGCCAGAATAAAAAAGGTTGTCTGGTAGGCAAAAAGCCCGAACGCCGCCCCGGGATTGCGAATGTAAGTAAGGTGAAAAATATGAGGAACAACTGGAAGCGATTGGCCCTCGGACAGCAAATATTTAATGAGCGCTTTGGAGGATTGATCGACCAGCAGGGTAAGCAAGGCCGCAACCAATAAAGGCAAGGAAAGACCACCTCTTAAAGACAGGGATTAGGGATTGGGGATTGGGGATTAGGGGGGAATACCCTTCCCGTAACATGAATATCTTCATTTTTACGCAGGGAACACAAGTACGCCACATGACCAACCGCCGGGAAATTCAGTCAGATTTATATCAAAAGTATACCAGTTTATTTAGAAAGAAAAAAGAGGACTTCCCCCGGATACAGCGAAAATAAATATAAAATGCCGGAACTTGCAACGCAAAGACACAATCATTTGGCGAAGGGAGAGATTTGATCGTGGTGAAGACAATTGGCGTCCTTGGCGCCGGTATAATGGGTGCAGGCATCGCCCAAACAGCTGCCCAGGCAGGGTATCACGTGATCATGCGGGATATTACCGATGACTTTGTCTCCCGGGGCTTAAACAACATCAGCAAAAACCTGAACCGGGACGTCCAGAAAAACCGCCTCACCCAGGAAGATGCGCAGGCGGTCCTCAAACGCATTAAAGGCACCACAAACATGGCCGACCTGGCCGCGGCAGATTTTATTATTGAAGCAGTCATCGAGAAAATGGAACTGAAAAAAGAGGTTTATCGTGAACTGGATCAAATTTGCCCGGAACAGGTGATCTTTGCCTCGAACACGTCGGGTCTTTCCATTACCGAAATGGCGTCGGCCACCAGCCGGCCCGGCAAATTTATCGGAATGCATTTCTTTAATCCCGTCCCGGTGATGAAGCTGGTGGAAGTAATCAAGGGGGCCCAAACAGACGGGGAGACCGTCAGTTTAACCATTGAACTGGCCCAAAAAATGGGCAAAGAACCCATCATGGTCAACGAAGCGCCCCTCTTTGTGGTCAACCGCATTTTAATCCCGATGATCAATGAAGCCATTTTTGTGTTAATGGAGGGAGTAGCATCGGCCGAAGACATCGATAAGGGAATGAGACTGGGCGCCAATCACCCCATTGGCCCGCTGGCCCTGGCAGACTTGATTGGCCTGGACACTTTGCTCCTCGTTGCGGACACCCTGTATAAAGAAACGGGCGACTCCAAGTACCGCGCCTGCCCTTTGCTGCGGAAAATGGTCCGGGCGGGGCACCTTGGGCGCAAAACCGGAAAAGGTTTTTACACTTACAGTTAACCGCATGATTGCCGCGGCCCCTGTTGCTGGAAACCGGTAACAGGGGTTAAATTTATGCGTATGATATAATACCGAGCCACAAAAAATATTAGCGCCGGGAGGGATGATCGTGAACTTTTCACTGAGCGATTTTTTCTGGTTTATTTTTTTGCTGCTGGCCCTGCTGCCCATGTTCCGCCAGCGAACCCTGGAAGCCACCCGCCTGAAGTTAATCAGAGACCTGGAGAAAAAACGCGGCACCAGGTTGATTACTATTATCCACAGGCAAGAAGCAATCAGTTTTTTGGGCATCCCCCTGACGCGCTACATCAACGTGGAAGATTCGGAAGCGGTTTTGAGAGCTATTCGCCTCACTCCCGACGATATGCCCATTGACCTTCTTCTGCATACTCCCGGCGGCCTTGTGCTGGCCGCCGAACAAATTGCCCGGGCGCTCCAAAAACATAAGGCGAAGGTTACGGTGTTTGTCCCCCACTACGCCATGAGCGGCGGCACCATGATCGCCCTGGCGGCCGACGAGATCATAATGGATGAAAACGCCGTCCTGGGCCCGGTAGACCCGCAGTTGGGCAATTATCCGGCCGTTTCGATCGTAGAAACCGTCCGCAGCAAAGGGCCGGACAAGGTGGACGACCACACCCTGATTCTGGCCGACATCGCTACAAAGGCAATCAACCAGGTGGAAGACTTTATCTGTCTGCTGCTCAAAGATAAAATGTCCGCGGAGAAAGCCAGGGAAATGGCCAGGGTACTGGCCGGAGGAACCTGGACGCACGATTACCCCTTGACCTGTGAAAAATTAAAAGAATCCGGTCTGACCGTTTGTGAGGGACTCCCGGAAGAAATCTACACTTTAATGGACTTATACCCACAGCCGGCCCAACGCCGCCCCTCGGTGCAGTACATCCCCCTGCCCTACGGCCGGGAGCGGGAGCGGCCCAAGGGAAGCTAGGTGAAAAGAAATGTCCCCGGTCTGCCCCTTGTGCAACGACCTGGAAGAACCAACCGTCTGCTGCCCCTGCGGCAAAAAAATGCGGGACGCGGGGCCGGTGAGCGATTACTACGGCCCCTACAGTCCCTATTTCAACACGGAGTTTGCCGCCCCCGCCTGCGTGCACCTGTTTGCCTGCCCGAATTGCGGGCGGGAGCAAAGGGTGCCGGTTTTCCTCCGGTAAAGTTTACTCCCCGGTGGAAAAAGTCCAGCGCCCGGTGCTGATGCCGCCGAACTCGTTGCCCGCCCGGTCTTCGACAACGCCGCCGGCGATGGTCACCTGGTAGCTTTTCCTTGCCTCCAGACCGTATTCCAACCTGATGGTCAACGTTTCGCCGGCGATGCTGACGGGATTATCCTCGTCCAGCGCCACAACTTCACCGTCGGTGGTATTTTTGACCGCAATACCGTCCGCCACCTCGTCTAAATCGTCAACCGCGCGAATATCCTCGTTAAATTGGACGTACAAAATTCTCGTGCCGGGGGAAACGTCGTCCTCCCGGTGGGCCGGAATCAGTTTTTGGACCGCCGGCGCCAAGCCGTCCCCGGTGGAAAATACCCACTCGTCCGGCGCGATGCCCGCAAACGCATTGCCGCTTTTGTCCTGAAGAACGCCTTTTGCCAGGGTAACCTGGTAGGTTTTGTTATCTTCCAGGTAGGTGGCGAGCCGGATGGTTAAAACCCGATCGTCAACGGCAACGGAGTCTATTTCCACCTTTTCATCATCCGTAATATTTTCCACCGCTATGCCGTCCTTCACTTCCTCCAAATCTTCCACCGGTTCTACCGCTTCATTAAAAACAATTTCTAACGACTTCAGGTCCGGATCAACATCCGCCGCCCCGTCGGCGGGCGCGAGCCGAACTACGGAAGGCGCCTCTTCGTCGGGCCTGCCGGCCGGACCGCCGCTGCCCAAAATAACCAGCACCTCTTCCTTTGCATTCAAAATCAGGGTTACCCCCGCCCCGGCAGGAATTTCGGCCGGCTCAGCCGGCTCTCCATCCAGAAAAGCCACCGTCTCTTCCGAAAGAGAGAAAGTTTTGATTACCGGTTCCTTCCCAAAATCCGGCCACCAGCGGCCAAAAGGCGGTTGGAACCGGTACGGGAACAGCTGAATGGTTACGCTGTCGTCGTCGATTTCTTCGACGACTCCCTGAACCGCGCGGTAAACGGGGTTAAGCGGGCACTGCGTCATCAGCCGGAGCATGAGCGCGGCCATTTCCGCCCTCTTCACGGGCTGGTTGGGCCGGAAAACGTTGCCCGGGTATCCCACCATGAGCTGGTTCCGGTAAGCAGTTGCCACGTACGCCCGGTATGGCCCGGGAATTCCCCGGCCGTCCAGGAAGGGCAGAACCCCGTCATCCGCCGGCGCCAGACCCGCCGCCCGCACCAGCCAGGCGGCGATTTCGGAGCGGGTGGCCGGTTCCCCGGTCCGCCAGCCGGTCAGTTCATCGACAGTGATAATCCCCTTCTGCAGAGCCAGGGCGAGACTGTTTTGAGCCCACGCTGGAAATTCGTTAAGAATCTCGCCGGCCGGCACCGTTTTTGCATTTTCTCCTTCCAGGCCGAGCAGCCGGACCAACATGGCGACGGCCTCTTCTCTTTTTACCCCGTCATCCGGCCGGAAACTCTGATCCGGGTAACCCTTGACCAGGCCGGCCAGGGACATGGCAACCACGGCCTCTTTGGCCCAGTGATTTTCAACGTCCCGCAACTGAACCTGTTGCTGCCACCTTTTCGCAAGCTCCTTTTGCATTTTTTTTACCTGGCCGGGTGGTACCTTGAAAAACGGGTTGGCCAGGACCGGCCCCGTCCAGACTGTCAGCAAAAAGGTCAGCAAAATCCCCGCCACGATTAGTTTTTTCCTTCTAAACACGATGTGCAACCCCCCTTGATCGCCTCCAGATTTTTTTGTTTTCGTCATTTGCTTTCCAACTGCCTGCCAATCCCTGTCCTTTCCACCCCCTCATTTTTGGCATCAAATTCCCTGGCTTACTTTTTTTATACGTCGGCACCAGGTATTTTTAGGGGGGAACAAAAAACCCCCTGCAACGAAGAATAGCGCAGAGGGATAAGATTAAGCTCCGGCAAAGAAACGGTCAAGACCGGGGAGGAAATCGAGCCGTAAGGTCGGCCCAGCTTTCCAGCAGGCCGTCCGGTTCGCAGGCCAGCAGTTCTTCCCTGGTGGCCATGCCCCAGGTAACGCCCAGTGTTATGGTACCGGCCTGCCGTCCGGCCTGCATGTCGAAATAGCTGTCCCCCACGTAGATGGCTTTTCGCGGAGAAGCATTAAAGAGTGCAAGCGCCTTCTGGATGGGGTCCGGAAAGGGCTTATGCCGGTCAACATCCTGGGCGGTGACCAAAACGTCCAGGTAATGGTTCAGGCCGGTCAGTTCCACCGTTCGCCTGGTCCCTTCCCTTCCCTTGGAGGTCACCACCCCCAGGCGCAGACCCCTTTGCCTCAAAAAGTCCAGCATCTCCAGCGTCCCGGGGAAAAGGCGCACATTGCGGTCATGTTCCAGGTCGTAATAATACTTGTACAGTTCGAGAAATTCTTTCTCTTTGCCCGCCGCAAAATAGCCGGCGATATCCTTGATCGGCCGTCCGATCCAGCGCATTACTTCCCCGTCGGCCCAGGGCACCCCCAAAAGGTCAAACACCCGCCGGTAGGTCTTTTTGATGAAAGGGAGGGAATCCGCCAGCGTTCCGTCCAGGTCAAATAAAACCACGGAAGCATGCAACCGTACAATTCCTCCTTCTTCTCAGATAATAGTATCATCGGGCTGGAATTGTCCGGCTCGCTCGCCCTGACAAATTCAAGCCCTATTTACATTCTTTTATGGATATTTTTTAGCTAAAGCAGGTTTTTTACAGCAAAGAGAGAAGATAAACATGTAAATTTCATTTTTGCGAGGGGGAAAATAAATGTCGATCAGCGCCAAAATCAAAGAAAACCTGACCAGGGCTTCCTGGATCAGGAAAATGTTTGAAGAGGGAGCGCGCCTGGCTGCGATTCACGGTCCCGACAAAGTATTTGATTTTACCCTGGGCAATCCCGGCGGGGAACCGCCGCCGGCATTCCGGGAAGAATTGAAAAAACTGGCCTTGAATCCCCTCCCCGGCATGCACGGTTACATGAGCAACGCCGGCTACCCGGAAACCCGGGAGGCTGTCGCCCGGGTGCTGGCCGAAGATACGGGGCTGCCCTTCCGTCCAAACCACATCGTCATGACCTGCGGCGCCGGGGGCGGTTTAAACGTGGTGCTGAAAACCGTTTTAAACCCCGGCGACGAGGTCATTGTCCTGGTCCCCTATTTTATGGAATACCGGTTTTACGTGGACAACCACGGCGGTACAATCAAGGAGGTGCGTACCCGGCCGGACTTTCAGCCTGATTTCGACGCGCTGGCGGCCGCCATCTCCCCGCAAACAAGGGCAATCATCATTAACTCGCCCAATAACCCCACCGGGGCGGTTTATCCGGAAGCCTGCCTGAATCAACTGGGGACGCTTTTAAAAACAAAAGAAGAAGAAGAATTCGGCACCACCATCTACCTTATTTCCGACGAACCGTACGCCAAAATTGTTTACGACGGTGTAAAGGTACCCAGTGTTTTCAAGTCCTTCCGCAACAGCATCGTGGTCACTTCCCACAGCAAGGATCTGGCTCTCGCCGGCGAAAGGATCGGCTACATCGCCATCCACCCGGAAATCCAGGACGCCGAACTGCTTTTTGAAGGACTGGTTTTTTGCAACCGGACGTTAGGTTTTGTGAACGCCCCGGCACTGATGCAGCGGCTGGTCGCCCGCCTGCAAAGGGAGCCGGCGGATACCGCGGAGTACCTGGAAAAACGCAACCTGCTTTACGATCACCTGACCGCTTTAGGTTTTACGATGGTTAAACCGCAGGGGGCTTTTTACCTTTTTCCGCGCTCTCCGCTCCCGGACGACGTAGAGTTTGTCCGGTTGGCCCAAAAATACAACATCCTGCTCGTTCCCGGCGCGGGCTTCGGCCTGCCCGGCTACTTCCGGCTTTCCTACAGCGTGCCCAGACAAACGGTAATCAACTCCCTGCCCGCCTTTACGGAACTGGCCGCGGAGCTTGGTTTGACCGCAAAAAAATAGCTCTGAGCAACCGCCAGGACGCAAAGAACACAAAAGGTGTCTAAAGGAGCACCCTGGCGGTTTTCTCACTCCTCCACCAGCATGAGCAGTTTTTCATGCATGTGCAGGCTGAGCTGACGCATGACCTTTTGCAGGGTATCGGGGTCGCCCAGCACCAGGCCGTCTTCCCAGCGCTCCAGTAAATACTGAACAAATTCCATAAAGCCGCTGGCCAGCGTTAAAGTATACAACTCCCGGTACCGGTTATTCCCCGGCTGGCACCCGCTTTTCACCTCATTTTTATGGGTGAGCCGGAAATTCTTGAGCACTTTTTCTTCCCTGGTCCACGAAACAATGCCGTCAATAATCTGGACTTCTTCACCGCAAGTATCACAGATAAATCTTGCCATCTTGCCCCTCCCCCTTTTGTTCAAGGATCGAAAAATGCTCCCCCAATTAAATTACCCATGATTAAAATACCCTTATATTATATATTAGATAGTTCCTTTAGAAGTCCTTCCGCCCGGAAAAATCCACTGCACCGGCAGGAAAAGAAGCGCCCTTCTGTAGAATGTTTTATTCATCCGGCCAACAGGTGATTAACCGGGGCGTGAAATTTAAATAATCCGCGCTCGCCAGGTAAAAGGAGATGCCCCAGGCGCGATCCGGCAGGCGATAACGATAGGCCCGGGCGTGCAGGTGCCCGTAGACCACTTTTTTTACCCCGTATTTTTGAAACAACTCAATAAAACCGCTGCATTCGTGTTTCTCGTTGGTCGGCAGAAAATGCATTAAGACCACGATTTCCCGGGCCGGGGGGCTTACGCTGGAAAGGGAATTTTCCAGCCGGATCAACTCCCGCCGGTAAATCTTTAAGTCGTGTTCTTGAAAATGCATTCCGCCGGGGCACAACCATCCCCTGGTACCGCAAATGGCCAGGTCCTTCAGCCGGACGTTGTCGTTCTGGATCAGACGCACGCTGGGCGGTAATACGGCACGTATTTTTGAGATGCTCTGCCACCAGTAATCGTGGTTCCCCTGCACGCAAATTTTCAAGCCCGGCAAAAGGCCCAAAAAATTTAAATCGGCAAGGGCTTCCGGCAACCGCATCGCCCAGGAAATATCACCGGGAACCAGAACGACATCCGCGGGGCGCACGGTGGCGCACCAGTTCCGGTAAATCCGCTGCGCGTGGCCGGTCCAGGCTTCGTTTACCTCGCTCATGGGCTTGTATTCCCGGTAAGTTTCCGGTTTTTCCGGGTCCGGGGTCTGGACAAAGGAAAGGTGCAAATCGCCAAGGGCGTAGATCTTCATAAAAACATCCCTTCAAGGTGGTGAACTCCAGGATGAACGAATATAAACTGGTCATCGTTGTGGAAACCAAAGAACACGCTTACATCCGGATGTTTGTGAACAACGTCCTGGTCAATCCGGAAGGGTTGATCCGGCTGAAACACGAAGAGCTTGACCAGTTGTTTAAAGACCTTTTCCGGGGCTCCAGGGGAAAATGCATTAAATGCCATTGTCTTTATTCCAGGTGACCGATCCTGATTTCGACGGAACCGGGAATAAATCCTCCCCTCAAAAGACAGGAATTAGGGGATAGGGATTGGGGATACCCCCCCCCATGGAACTGCTACCCGGGCAAGTCCCGGGAAAATAAAACATATCCAGCGGATCATTACCATATATATCATGGGGAGATAAAAATCCGTTAAGGGCAGGCGAAAACCAGCATGTTCACTCTGGTCATCCTGCTTTTCGGCGTAGTGGTCCTGGCCGTCCTAAAAAACAAAATCTCCCCGCCCCACCCGTCGGCACGTCTGAAAATTACCCAAATCATTTTTTCCCTCGGTGCCCTTACCCTTGTGCTGGGGATGATCAGCCAGCCGAAAATTGTTTACCAGGGTGCCCTTACCGGCCTGAACCTGTGGTGGAATATTGTTTTTCCCTCCCTCCTCCCCTTTTTTATCGTTTCCGAAATCTTGCTCAGCCTGGGCATCGTCCACTTTATGGGCGTTCTGCTGGAGCCGGTCATGCGCCCGCTTTTTAACGTCCCGGGAACAGGCTCCTTTGTGCTGGCCGTCGGGTACACCAGCGGCTACCCCATCGGCGCCATGATTACGGCCAAACTGCGTTCCCAAAGGCTCTGTACACGCCTGGAAGCAGAACGGCTGATGGCCTTCACCAATAATTCCAGCCCGCTTTTCATGCTGGTTGCCGTCTCGGTCGGGATGTTCAACAACCCGCAACTGGGGCCGGTCATTGCCATTGCTCATTACGCGGCCAACCTCACGTTGGGCTTTCTTTTGCGCTTTTACGGCCGGGGCGACCCCGAAATCGTCAATCTTCCCCCGACCCGTGAAAGCACACTAAAAAGGGCCTTTGCGGAAATGTTCGCCGTCTATCAAAAAGACCGGCACTCCCTGGGGAAAATTTTAAGCGACGCCGTCCGCAGCGCCGTCCAAAACCTTTTAAACATCGGCGGCTTCATTATTTTATTTGCCGTCCTCATTCAACTCTTAACCGCCGCCGGATTTATCCAGTTCCTGGCCCAAAAATTAAGCTTTGTGCTCACTCCTTTCGGTTTTTCCGACGCCATTCTGCCCGCCCTGGCCAGCGGGCTGATTGAAATGACCATCGGGACGAAACTGGCCAGCGAAGCGGCCGCCCCCCTGCAGCAGCAGGTGTTGACGGTGAGCATGATCCTGGCCTGGAGCGGATTGTCCATCCACGCCCAGGCGGCCAGCATGATCGCGGAAACCGATATCCGGATGCTGCCTTTTATTTTGACGCGGATCGCTCACGCTGTCCTGGCAGCAATCTATACCTACGTTTTATTTAACCTTCTTTCCCCCGTCGCCCGCGCCCTGGCCGCGCCGGAACTAAACGCGTTATGGGCAGCCTTTTCCCTCTGGCCCGGCCTCCCCCTGTCCCTGATCATTTTCAGCCTGGCTACCTTAATCCTGCTCCTGGCGGCCGTTATTTTCCACTTAAGCGCCGGTTTCCGGCTGATCTTTTTCCGGATCCGCTAAAAGGGCGAACAAACGGGAAGGAAGGAACCGGTTTTTCCCGGGAATATGCTGCTTACCAGAAATGTCCTGTAATATTTAAGGCTGGTTTAAGTCAATAATAAACGTTGAAATCTAAATTAATCAGGAGGTGCTGGCCAACAATGATTCAGGCGTGGAATGACTTTCCAAAGGGGGTCGAGGTTAGACCTGCAGGTTTTGACGAGGTAAACATTTGTTATAACGGCCTGCTGGCCAAATCAGGAGCAGATCAGGTATACCTGCATTACGGTTTCGGCGACCCCAAAGGTTGGAGCAGCGTGAACACCATCAGGATGGACCGCAGCCCCCGGGGCTGGGAAAAAACCCTGCGCATGCAAAGCAACCTGATGAACTTCTGCTTTAAAGATTCCGCCAACAACTGGGACAATAACAGCGGCTACAACTGGACGGTCCGGGCTTAACCCCCGGGCCGCTCTATTTACCCCGTTTTTCTTTCGGCCAGGGCGCCGGACCACTTACCGCAGCGGTCTCCCCAGCGGGCGATGACGCGCCCTTCTTCCCTGATTTCCACGACTTCGCACGTATTCGGGCACCCGTCACAGGTGAAGCCGCCCGAGGCAAAATCCACCTGGGCCACCTGAAACCCCTTAAAACTGGACGGCAGGCCACGAACCGTTTTTTCCCGGGCCAGCAGGGCGGCCCCCACCGCCCCCATGACGTTGTAGTACGGCGGGATTTGAACTTCTAGACCAAGCGCCTTTTCAAAGGCGTGCTTCATCCCGGCGTTGGCCGCCACCCCGCCCTGAAAGACGACGGGCGGTAAAATTTCTTTGCCCTTTCCGACGTTATTCAAGTAATTACGCACCAGGGCCTCGCACAATCCGGCCAGAATATCCGGCAGATCATAACCCATCTGTTGCTTGTGAATCATGTCCGATTCGGCAAATACCGCACAGCGCCCGGCAATGCGCACCGGCGACCGGGATCTTAAGGCTATTTCGCCAAATTTTTCAATGGGGATACCCAGCCGGGCCGCCTGCTGGTCCAAAAAGGAGCCCGTGCCGGCGGCGCAGACGGTATTCATGGCAAAGTCGACGACCAGGGAGTTGCGCAAAATAATCAGTTTCGAATCCTGGCCGCCGATTTCTAAAATGGTCTGCACCCCCGGGATCAGGGTAGAAGTGGCCACGGCATGGGAGGTGATTTCGTTTTTCACGACATCGGCGCCGGTAATCACGCCGGCCAGGTGACGGCCGCTGCCGGTCGCCCCCACTCCCCGGACGGCTACTCTCGGCGGAAGGCTTTCCGCCAGTTGCCGTAAACCGGTCTGGATGGTGGCAATGGGGCGCCCCTGAGTCCGCAAATAAAGCGCCTCCCTGATCCTGCCCGCTTCATCCAGAAAAACCAGATTGGTGCTTACCGAACCCGCGTCGATGCCCAGGTAACCCTTGACCAAAAAGATTCTCCTTCCCCAAGAAAGATTCCGGTCCGAAATTCACAGTCCAAAAGACACAAAAGCTTCCGGGAAGGAACAAAGTTCTCAGGCAATAAGGCACAAAGTAAACCCTTTTCAGGTCGGCATCTCCTTTATGCCTTTGCATCTTTTTTACCTTCCCCACTTTTCCTTTGTGCTTTTGTTCCTGTTGCCTCTACGCCTCTACGCCTCTAAGCCTTTGTTACTCTTAGGCCTCTTTTGCTTTCCGTGCCTTCTTGCCGCACTCTGCCACGGCCCCTTCTTCTTCTTTCCAGTAAGTCCACAAAGGCTTCCAACCTGGTGACTACGCCCGCCTCGCCGGTTTGTTCGTCGAAGGTCAGGGTAAGCACCGGAATATCCAGATCGGCGCTGACCACGGGCAAGATGCTCTGGGCCACAATTTCGGGCATGCAGGTGAAAGGCAGCAACTGGATGACCCCGTCGTAACCCGCGCGGGCGTACAAGATGGTGCTGCCGACCGTTTCCTGCCCGTGGCCGCCGACAAAATGCCTCAGATAGGGAAGCGCCGCCCGGCAGGCGTCGCGACGGCTGCGCAGGCCCTTAATCAACCCGAACAACATATGATCGTTTACCCATTCGCTGAGATAGATGGAACGGTCCACTTCCACGCCCATTCTCCCCAGCCGGCGCTCAATATCCAGGTTGGCAAAGGGCTCCAGCAGAGTAAATATTTCGCCTACAATACCGATGCGCAAAACATCCCTCTCTTCCGTCGGCACCGATTTCAGAATTTCCTTTACCTGCCTTTGCGCAACGGCCAGCTCCGCCAGATCCGATGCACGTTCAATTTCCCGGAGAGCCTCCAGAAAGGCCCGATCCGCGCTTCCCGGGATCGTTTCCCGGGGTCTTAACCGGTGAATGGCCATTTCCAGTTCATCAACCGCCCGGATCTTCTGATAGCCCAGCTTAACTCCCCGGTACACCTGTCTCCAGGAATTGTTGCCGGTAATGACCTTGATTCGGGACAGAAGCTGCCCGACGTGGCGTTCCGGCGGTTCTAATACAACCAGTTCATACCGGTACCCGAGATCCTGCAAAATGGCATGCTCAACCTGGGCGTAGTAGCCAAAACGGCAGGGCCCGCAGCCGCCTGCCATCAGGATGGTATCGGCGCCCAGGGCGCTGGCTTCGATAAAGTTGCCCAGGTTTAATTTTAAAGGAAGGCAGGCGAATTCCGGGCCGTAGCGCACTCCCAGGGCGAGGGTGCGTTTACTGGAGGGAGGGGGAATAACCAGATCCACCCCCAGGTATTCCAGCATGGTTTTCACGCAGAGCCAGATATGGCCCATATGCGGAAAGGTTACTTTCACCCTGGACGGCCTCCCTCCTGCTTTTGCCTCACCATATCCAGAAATGCCTCCAGGCGGGTAAGCACCCCGGCCTCCCCGGAATGTTCGTCCAGAACCAGGTTTAAAAACGGCATGTCCCCGTGGCCCGCGGCGCGCCTGGCAATCAGTTCCCCCGTCATGGAATCGGGACCGCAGCCGAAAGAAGTTACCTGCAGCAGCCCCTGCACCCGCCCGCTGCGCAAAAAGTAAAAGGCGGCGCCGGTCATCCGCTGGTTTAAGGTCCAGAAGAGGCGTTTCGGCAAGTAGGCGGCTTCCCGTCGGACTACGGTTTCCGGCAACTGCTCGGCGGTAGCTGTTCTTACCCCCGCCTGACGTAATTTTTTTAAAAGGTTCATACTAATATATGGGTCATAGATATTGTAAGGATGTCCGATAACCGCCACCACAGGTTTCTCTCGCTCCGGCCGGGGAGCCTTGTCTGACGCCGCTGCCGGGCCATCCTCAGGAATGGTCCGGGCTGCGTTGGATGGCTGCGGGCAACGAGGGCTGGACCTGTTGAGCAAGTTGATTGCTTCCTCGGGCGAAAATCCTTCTCCCATAAGCTTCCAATACTTTCCCAGGGCGGCCAAACCGCGCCGGTAGGCCAAAAAAATGCGGGCTTCACCGGCTGAAAAAATTTTTCCCGCCGCCCGAAAAGCGGTATACAATTTATTTTGACGGCGGTAGAGGTTTACGTTTACATCGATAATGGGGGGTAAATCCGGAACGGTCTGCCGCACCATGTCGGGAAAACCCAAAAATTTGGGGCAAATGTATTCCCGGGAAGCAACGCTCACCAGGCGGGGCAGAAAAAGGTAATCCACTTTCCCGGCCAGTTCCGCCACGTGGCCCAAAGCCAGCTTGACCGGCAAACAGGCATCTTCAACGGCCAGTTCCACCCCCCTGTTTAACACGGATTTTGTGGATGGCCCGGACACGGCCACTTCTGCTCCCAGCGCCTGAAAAAAGGCCTGCCACAGGGGAAAATAATAGTAATAAAGGAGCGCCCCTGGTATACCTACTTTCCTGCTCATTAAATCCGTCCCCTTAGCCTTAAAAAGACCTCACCAACTTAGTATGGACAATTCCTGCGGCTGATAAACCTGGGGCGGCTCTTGAACAGCCTGGCGGCACTCAGAAAATGAACCCGGCGGGAAGGAAAAACCCGGGAAAACGGAGAAGTGAAAAACAGTGACCCGGAAATTATGAATCAGGGAGTAGAAACAGAAAGGGGCTTGAGTTGTCCAATGGGAGACTTTGCTGGAAAAGTAGCAATTGTTACGGCGGCGGCCGGCGCCGGGATCGGACAGGCCGTGGCAAGAAATTTCGCCCGGGAGGGAGCCCATGTAGTCGTAAGCGACGCCCACGCCCGCAGACCCTATCAGGTTGCTGAAGAAATTACCAGGGAGTACGGAATTAAGGCGATTGGGATACAATGCGACGTAAGAAACCGGGAACAGGTCGCGGCAATGGTCAAGGCGGCCGTGCAGAAATGGGGTAAAATCGATATTCTGGTGAATAACGCCGGGATTGACCGGCCTGTGCCGGTTTGGGAAATGGATGACGAAACCTGGGATCTGGTCATCGACGTGAATCTGAAAGGTACTTTCAACTGCTGCCGGGCCGTGCTTCCCGTTATGATCAGGCAAAGACAGGGGAAAATAGTGAATCTTTCCTCGGTGGTGGCCTGGATGGGGGGCAAAGACGAAGGGGCGGCCTACGTTACTGCCAAGGCGGGAATCCAGGGCTTCACCAGAGCGGTCGCCCACCAGGCGGGAAAATACAACATTAATGTAAACGCGGTGGCGCCGGGATTAATTTATAACCCTTTCCTGGGGAAAGTGCGTCCTGCTGAATATTTCGAGGAAGTTAAAAAACAGATTGTCCTGGACAGGATGGGCACCCCCCAGGACGTGGCCGACGCTGTTTTGTTTTTATGTTCGGAAAAGGCCGGTTACATCACCGGCGCGTGCCTGTGCGTAAGCGGCGGCTGGTACATGTACTGAGCGCCCGGTTAAACCCGGCGCCTAAAAAATGTGCGCTGCTCCCACCAGCTCGTTGATATCTGCAATTTCGTTTTCTTCCAGGTAGTGCTCAATTCCTTCCAGGATTTCAATCGTTGCCCGCGGGTTTAAAAAATTCGCCGTGCCCACAGCCACCGCTCTGGCCCCGGCCAGAATAAATTCCAGGGCGTCGGCGGCGCAAACAATGCCACCCATACCGATAATCGGGACCCTCACCACCCGATAAACTTCCCATACCGCCCGCACCGCCACCGGGCGAACGGCGGGGCCGGAAAGCCCCCCGGTAAGGTTCCCCAGGACCGGGCGGCGCCGGTGAACGTCGATGGCCATCCCCGTCAGGGTATTGATCAGGGAAAGGGCGTCTGCCCCGGCCTCCGCCACCGCCCAGGCTATTTCCGCGATGCTGGTGACATTGGGGGAGAGCTTCACGATTACCGGCAGGCCGGTTGCTCCTTTTACCGCCCGCGTCACCTCCGCAGCGCCGGCAGGGTCGGCGCCGAACTGCAGGCCGCCCTGCTCTACGTTCGGGCAGGAAATGTTTACTTCCAGGGCCGCTATTCCGGCTGCCCTGCTTAGCTTTTCCGCCACTGCCGCGTATTCCTCCACGGTATTGCCGGCGATGCTGACAATGACCGGGGTTGCGAACTGCCGCAAAGAAGGGAAGTGTTCAGTCAAAAAGGAATCCACGCCGGGGTTCTGGAGGCCGATGGAGTTTAAAATCCCGGCCGGGGTTTCGACAAGGCGGGGGGTCGGGTTACCCTCCCGCGGCTTTAAGGTAAGGCTTTTGACGACAACCGCCCCCAGCCGGTTTAAATCAAGAAAAGGGGTGTACTCGGCGCCGAAACCGAAGGTGCCGGAGGCGGTCAACACGGGATTTTTTAACTTCAGGCCGGCAATTTCCACGGCCAAATTCGGCTTCTTCACTAAAACATCCCCCTAATCCCTACCCCTTAATCTCCCCAAACCACGTCCCGGGCTTTAAAAACCGGTCCCTCCAGGCAAACCCGCCGGTAAGAAAAATCCTGCCTGTTTCCCCCCCTGGTTTTGCAAACACAGGAAAGGCAGGCGCCAATGCCGCAGCCCATCCGCTCCTCCAGGGACACTTCACCGTCTACCCCGTACCGCTCCAAAAGCGAGGCCACCACCTTCAGCATGGCCGCCGGGCCGCAGGCATAAACCATCTCCACTTTCTCTTCCGCTAAAAGCCCGGCCAGCAGGTCCGTCACCGGCCCGCGGTGGCCGCAAGAACCGTCGTCGGTAGCGACCATAACCCTCCCCGGGAAGGTAGAAAGAGAACCGTTGTGAGATCCGGGCCGCCCTTTTTTTATGGATAGCTGTTCCTTTAGTACTCCGCCGTTTACTAATTCTTGCACTTTCCTGACCAGCAGCAACTCCTGTGCCGTCCGCGCCCCCAGCAAAACATCCGGGGAATTGCCCGCCCCGGCGAGCGTTTGCAAGAGAAAATACAGGGGAGCGATCCCGATTCCGCCCGCCACCAGGGCCACCCTTTGCCCGGCGGCGGGAAGGTCAAACCCCCGCCCCAGAGGCCCGATTAGATCCAGCGAGTCACCTTTCCTTTTTTGGGCCAGCAACCGGGTACCCCGACCGACCACCCGGTAAAGCAGGGCGATCTCGCCAGTCTCCCGGTTGACCGCATGGACGCTGAAAGGGCGCCGCAACAAAGGCTCCAGCCCGGGATTGATCTTCACGTGCAAAAATTGTCCGGGCCGGGCCGATCCGGCAATTTGCGGGCAGATCAAAGATATTCGAAAACAATCAGCGGTAAGCTTTTCCTGTTGCAAAATTTCCACCGCCGGAAAATACCCCATAGAATTTGCTCTCTCCCGTGAAATGTGGCCGTCTAAAGATTTTGTCTCGAAAATGTAATTAAAACAATTATAATGTTTTTTTTGATAATGTAAATACTACTGCTTTGTTCCACTTAATAAGACAGGCGGATTGGCGCCCACGCCCAAAAGAAAAATACCGGCTGTTCCCCGGTATTTTCCAAAATTATTTAATTCAAAAACGTTAACGGTAAATCAGCGTAGCGATTGTGCCGATAAACCCGACTACTATGGCGACTACAGCGCCAATGGCCCAAAACCGTAGATTGTCAATCCGGTTGGTCAATTTCTCTTCGATGTGGTCGATCCTGCCAGACAGCTTGCTTTCTACATGATCTATCCGTTCGGTCAGCTTGCTTTTCACTTGCTCGATCTGGGCGGTCAGCTTGCTTTCTACCTGGTTTATCCGCTCGGTCAGCTTGCTATCAACCTGGTTTATCCGCTCGGTCAGCTTGTTTTCTATCTGGTTTATCCGCTCGGTCAGCTTGTTTTCAACCTGGTTTATCCGCTCGGTCAGCTTGCTATCAACCTGATTAATTTGTTCAGTCAGCTTGCTATCTACATGGTCTATCCGCCCCGTAAGCTTCTCGTCCAGGCGGTCTACCCGCTGAAGCAGGAAGAAAAACTCCTGCGAAGCCAGGCGGTGGAGGGAGGACGCCTCAACCGGCGGTTGCTCGCTACTCACTGCAATTTCTTTTACAGCTTCTTCGGGCATAACCGTCACCTGCCTTCTCCACCTCCATTTTACACCATTATCGCGCAAGATACAATAATCTTCCCCGGTATTTTCCACCTGCTTATTCCGAAACCTTGTACCCAATGTATGTCTCGGCCATACAATACTATCCCTTACTGGATGATCGTAATTGGAACGTTTAACCCCTATAGTTCTCGATAGTTCTCGACAAACCGTTTCACAAGCATGTAACCGGCTCCCCGGCTGATCTTTCCTTCTTTACGCACGTGGTCCAAAACAACGGACTCCCAAAAGCCTTTTTCTTTCAGATGCCGGTAGGCCTGTTCAGGGGAAAGCTGCCGGCCCTGAAAGGCGCACATTATTTGGGCGGCTCTTTCCAGGGTCAGCTTTTTCTCCTGGGGATATTTTTCTACCGGTGGGAGATTAGAGCCAGCCAGACCGTTTATGCGCAGGACGGCCCAAAGGCAGTTCCGGAAGCTCTCCTCTTTCATTTCTTCGTCCAGCCGGTAGTTATTGGTATAGCCGCCGGAAGCCAGCCCCCACTGTCGCATAAACTTAAGCCCCGGGTACGCCCAGTGATCTTCGGAAGAAATTGGCGCTTGAAAGGGTTGGAGTTCCATCCCCTGGGAATTGAGCCGGTTTTGCAATTCTGCGATTACTTCGGGGGAACCGCTCATTTCCCGGAAAGATATACCTTTTTCAATGCTTAAGGCCGCCGCCGCCCCGGCCGCCTGCCCGGTGGCCATCCCCACCGGAATCACCCGGGCGCTGCCGGCCGCCAGGGAGTCAAAGCTGGCCGAACGGCCGACCACCAGCAAGTTTTCCACCTCCCGCGGAACGAGGCAACGGAAAGGAATGGCGTACTTTACCGGCTTGCCGATCACGTCGCCGGTGAAATGCGGGCCGGTCGCCTGGATGTCCACCGGGTAAGAACCGAAGGCGATGCGGTCCCAGAAATCCCTGTTTTCCATGATGTCGTTGACGCTTAACCGGTAAAGACCCAGGATGTGCCGGGAATCGCGGACGTATAATTCAGGGGCCGTACCGGTCAGGTTTGCATCCTCCAGCCCGGGAATATTTTTCTTTAAATATTCGATCAGGCGGGGAATTTCCTGTTCCGCCAGGATCCGGGCCTCTTTCCGGGATTCCGCGCTCAAGGGGTCGACGCCGAAGATGTGCAGGGCGTTAATGAGCACCTGATCCCCTTTCGTGCGCCCGAGATTTAAACCGCGCACGCCCAGGCGACTGTTCGCCGGGCGGTAACCTTTCATGGTTTTCGCAAACCCCCAGGCGCTCCGCTCGTTGGCGCCGGTGTGCGGCTCCCCGTGCTCCGCAATGGCCTGCCGCAGTCGTTGCCACTGCTTTTCCCCCACGCCCTTTAACTTGAAAATAAGGGTTACGGCAATCCGTTCGGCCGGCCGGCCGCAGTCGCTCAAGCCCACCGTATAAGGGACGCCGGCCGCGGCGGCCAGATCCGCATCCTGGGTGGCGTCGATGATCCGGCGGGCAAAAAGTCTTTCAAGCCGGCCCGAGGGCAACACCACCTGCACCCCGGACAAAAATATTTTTTCCCCAGCCCGTTCGGTCAATGGGGTTATCTCCAGCACTCCGTACAACTGCTCCAGGTTCTTTTCCTTGCCCAGCAATGAACGGAAGACTCCGTCCGCCGTGTCCGGATCGAAAGAATCCCCCTCAATTTGCCTATAAAACTCCCAAAACATACCTTTATTCAAGATCTCCCCGTCCGGCCCGTAATTCATGTCCAGGTTGTTCAACCACCCCCGGGTCATCAGCCCGCCTGGCTCCGGACGGGTATCCACCAGCAAAGTCCGCAGACCGTTGCGCGCCCCGGAAACGGCGGCGGCGATCCCTTCCGGATCGCTGCCCGCCACGATCAGATCGTAGCTTGCTTCGCCTGCTTCCGGCAGCGTTCTTTTCACGCCCCCGGAAGCCCAAAGATCCGGGCGCCGGGAAAAAAGCCAGCCCGCCCCGCACCCGGCCAGCAGCAAAAGAACAACAACCAACACGATCATGTTTTTCAAAGAGGACATCTTGATCCTCCCGAAACTCTAAATCTTTACTCAAAAATAGGAATTAGGATAGATACTCTTGTTGAATACGACCCTATGCATATGCCGCTCCTGGCAAATCGAACGGCGGGCCGCCCATTTTCATCCTTTGGCGGTGCCGCCGAAAAAGCGGCAGGGAGATTTATTCCCTAATTCCTAACCCCCAATTCCTAATTCCCAATTCCTATCCACCGCCTTTACGATATTTCCTGCAAAGGAACCAGATCCACCGCGTCGCCTTCCTTGATCGCCGTCAATACCTCCAGAATGGCCCGGGCGGTGTCCAGCGAAGTCAGGCAGGGAACACCGTGCTCCACGGCCGCCCGGCGGATGCGGAAGCCGTCGCGCTCGGGCATCCTTCCCCTGGTCAGCGTATTGATTACCAGGTGGATTTTCCCGCTGCGAATTAAATCCACAATATTTGGCGAACCCTCCCGCACCTTTTTGACCTGCTCCACCGGCAACCCGGCCCGGCGCAAAAATTCGGCCGTCCCCGCCGTGGCGCAGAGCCGGTAGCCCAGCCCGGCCAGGCCGCGGACGATCGGCAGCGCCTCTTCCTTATCTTTATCTGCAATCGTGGCCAGGACGGTGCCGTTTTTGGGAACGGCGTAGCCCGCCGCCACCAGCGATTTGTAAAGGGCCACCGGGTAGCTCCGGTTTAACCCCATCACCTCCCCGGTGGACTTCATTTCGGGCCCCAGGGAAATGTCGACCTGGAGGAGTTTGGCAAAGCTGAAGACGGGCGCTTTCACCCCCACCAGGCGCCCCTCGGGGTAAAGGCCCCCCGCGTAACCCAGCTCTTTTAAAGTGCGCCCTAAAATTACTTTCGTGGCCAGGTTCACCATCGGGATGCCCGTAATTTTACTCATGTACGGCACGGTCCGGCTGGCGCGGGGGTTCACCTCCAGGACGTAAACCTTCCCCTGGTGCAAAACATACTGAATGTTAATCATCCCGCGCACGTTTAAAGCCAGCGCCAGCCGGGTGGTATAGTCCACGATCTGCTGCTTCACGGCGTCGCTTAGGGAGTGGACGGGGTAAACCGCAATGCTGTCCCCCGAGTGAACGCCCGCACGCTCCACGTGTTTCATAATCCCCGGGATGAACACCGTTTCCCCGTCCGCGATGGCGTCCACCTCCAGCTCTTCACCCTGCAGATATTTATCCACCAACACGGGGTGTTCGGGCGTTACCTTCACGGCGCTGGCCATATAGCCGAGCAGTTCCTCGTTGTTCTCCACGATTTCCATGGCCCGTCCGCCCAGCACGTAAGAAGGCCGGACCAGAACGGGAAAGCCAATCCGGTCGGCGATGGCGACGGCTTCCGCGACGGAAAAGGCCGCTTTTCCCGGCGGCTTGGGAATGTCCAGGGCAACGAGCAGTTGGTCGAAGCGCTCCCTGTCCTCGGCCCGGTCGATGTCATCGACGGAGGTGCCGAGAATGTTCACTCCCTCTCTCGCCAGCGGCCAGGCCAGGTTGATCGCCGTCTGGCCGCCGAACTGGACGATGACACCTTCCGGCTTTTCTTTTTCCAGTACGTGGAGCACGTCCTCGGCGGTCAGCGGCTCGAAGTAAAGCCGGTCGGCGGTATCGAAGTCGGTGCTCACCGTCTCCGGATTGTTGTTGATGATGATCGCCTCCACCCCTTCCTGGCGCAGGGCCCAGACGGAATGGACCGAACAGTAATCGAATTCGATGCCCTGACCGATGCGAATGGGCCCCGCCCCCAGCACCACCACTTTCCGGTGGGGTGTCGGGGGAGCCTCGTCCTCGTCATCGTAACAGGAATAGTAATAGGGGGTGACGGCCTCAAACTCGGCCGCGCAGGTATCGACCATCTTATAAACGGGGCGGATGCCGTGCCGGCGGCGCAAGCTGTGTACTTCCTCCTCGCTCATCCCGGCCGCCTGCGCCAGGTAGGCGTCGGCAAAGCCCGTTTTTTTCGCCGCCGCCAGAAGTCCCGCGTCGATTCCCGCCTTCCCTTTGTTGCGCAGCTTGATTTCCATTTTGATGATGTTCTCAATTTTTTCCAGGAAGAAGGGGTCAATTTTGCTCAAGCGGTGAACGTGCGAGACCAGCATCCCCCGGCGCAGGGCTTCGGCGATGACAAAAATCCGGGTATCGTCGGCCGCCGCCAGCTTTTCCTCAATTTCCCCGTCGGTCAACCTGGCGAACTCCGGGAAGTGGAGCCCTTTGATGCCGATCTCCAGGGAGCGGACCGCCTTCAGCAGCGCGCCCTCGAAAGTGCGGTCGATGGCCATGACCTCCCCGGTGGCCTTCATCTGGGTGCCCAGCTTCCGGTCGGCCAGGGTAAATTTATCGAAGGGCCAGCGGGGAAACTTGATCACCACGTAATCGATCGAAGGCTCAAAACAGGCGTAGGTCTTGCCGGTGACGGCATTTTTAATTTCGTCCAAGTTCAGGCCGATGGCGATTTTGCTGGCCACTTTGGCGATGGGGTAACCGGTGGCCTTGGAAGCCAGGGCCGAAGAACGGGAAACGCGGGGATTTACCTCAATGACGTAGTACCGGTCGCTCTCTGGGTCCAGGGCGAACTGGATGTTGCAGCCCCCCTCCACCCCCAGCGCCCGGATAATCTTCAGGGAAGCGCTGCGCAACATTTGGTAGTCGTGATCGCTTAAAGTCTGCACCGGCGCCACGACGATGCTGTCTCCCGTGTGAATGCCCATCGGGTCGATGTTTTCCATGCTGCAGACGGTAATGCAGTTATCGGCGCCGTCCCGCATCACTTCAAACTCGATTTCTTTCCAGCCGACTACGCTTTTTTCAATCAGCGCCTGGTTGATGATGCTCGCCCGCAGGCCCCTGGTGGTTACGGCGATCAATTCCTCCCGATTATAAACCATCCCGCCGCCCGTGCCGCCCAGGGTGTAGGCCGGGCGAACCACCAGGGGAAAACCGGTGACCTTAGCAAAAGCCACGGCCTCTTCCACGCTTTGCACAATGGTGCTGGCCGGAACGGGTTCACCGATCCGCTCCATGGTCGCCTTAAACTCTTCGCGGTCTTCCGCCCTTTTGATCGCTTCCAGGGGAGTCCCCAGCAGCCTTACCCCTGCCGCCGCCAGCACCCCCGCCTCGGCCAGCTGCAGGGCCATGTTCAGCCCCACCTGCCCGCCTAAGGTGGGGAGCAGTCCGTCCGGCTTTTCTTTTTTGATGACGGCGGCAACGAATTCGGGAGTCAAGGGTTCGATGTAAATGCGGTCGGCCATGTTGGTATCGGTCATGATGGTGGCCGGGTTGCTGTTGATCAGGACCACTTCCAGGCCTTCTTCGCGTAAGGCCCGGCAGGCCTGGGTCCCGGCGTAATCAAATTCCGCTGCCTGACCGATGATAATTGGTCCGGAGCCAATTACCATTACTTTCCGGAGATCTTTTCTAATCGGCATGTTTTATGTCGTTTTCCTCCCTCGAATGTAGTGTTATCGGGCTGGAATTTGTCCGGCTCGCTCCCATGCTCGCCCGGATAAATTCCAGCCCCCATTTTCACCCTTAATACCAGGTATACCGGGTCATCCCTGCCCAACTCCCATCAGCTCCATGAACTGGTCGAACAGGTAAGCGGATTCCCGCGGCCCGGGGGAGGCCTCCGGATGGTACTGCACAGAAAAAACCGGCAGGTGCCGGTGCCGGATTCCTTCCACGGTCTGATCGTTTAGATTCCGGTGCGAAACAATGACCGGCAATCCCCGGAGCGATTCTTCGGCGACGGAAAACCCGTGATTGTGGGAAGTAATGTATACTTTTCCGGTGGCCAGGTCCTTCACGGGGTGGTTGGAACCCCGGTGGCCGAATTTCATTTTATAGGTTTTGGCGCCCAGGGCCAGTGCAATTACCTGGTGGCCCAGGCAGATGCCGAACATGGGCACCCGGCCGATGAGTTCCCTGACTGTCGCAATGGCATAAGGCACGTCCACGGGGTCCCCCGGTCCGTTGGAGATCAAAACCCCCTGCGGGTGCAGCGAAATTATTTCGCCGGGCGTTGCTTTGGGCGGCACCATTACCACCTCACAATTTCTTTTCTGCAAATGGCGAATTATGTTCAATTTCGAGCCCAGGTCGAGCAGGACGACCCGGGGGCCGCTGCCTTCCAGGGTATAAATCTCTTTCGTGGCCACTTCCGGAACCAGTTCCTGACCGGTCAGGTGAGGGCAGCGGCGGGCCTTTTCGACCAGTTCCTGCGGTGATGGCGCCAGCGTGCTGATTACTCCGCGCATGGTGCCGTAGTTGCGCAGGTGGCGGGTCAGGGCGCGGGTGTCCACGCCGGAAAGCCCGATGATCCCTTCCCGGACGAGAAAGTCGGCCAGGCGGTAGCTGGCCCGCCAGTTGCTGGGCCGGGTGCATTCCTCGTGGACGACGAAGCCTCGCACGTAGGATTTTTTCGACTCAAAATCCTCCCGGTTAATCCCGTAGTTGCCGATCAGCGGGTAGGTCATGACGACGATTTGCCCGCAGTAGGAGGGATCGGTAAGGATTTCCTGATAGCCGGTCATTCCGGTGTTGAAGACCACTTCCCCCCACTGTTCACCGGCGGCGCCGAAGGCGCGGCCGGAAAAGATAGTGCCGTCTTCCAGGGCCAGGGTTGCCTGCATTAAATATGTCTCCTCCTCAGAAAATAGGAATTAGGAATTAGGGGTTAGGAATTAGGGGTAAATACTTTTACATAATTATTTTCATTAC
>JAIMBK010000128.1 GCA_023511535.1 Armatimonadota bacterium | reverse complement strand
ATGGGCGCATCGGTCCCCCCGAAATCGATCACCTGTTCGGTAAATTGCCTGATCCCGGCGCCGCTGCCGATGGACTGATAGTTGATTTGCACGTTTTTTTCAATTTTGCCGTAAGCATCAATCCAGCGCGAATAAAGAGGGTAGGGGAAAGACGCGCCGGCGCCGTTGAGGAAAACCTTTTTGCCGCCTTCCTGCCGCTCCCCCGCTCCGGTTTCCTGTCCGCCGGTTTGCCGCCCGCCCTGTCCGCCGCCGCAGCCGGTCGCCGCCGCCAGGAAAAAAAATACCACCGCCGCCGCCAGGAACTTTTTCATTGCCTAAAACCTCCCTTACCTAATTTAACTTTTTGCCCTTCCGGGAAGCAGCCGGCGAGCCTTCATTCAATCACCAGGAACCCGGAGAACAAAGAATACAGGTGCGGAGGAATTTTGAAACCGGATTTCGTGAATGCTCTTGAAACTGCATCCCAGCGACGCTTTGCTAAAATTTTACCTGATGATTGTTAAGCACAGATTATAGCAAGGTAAAATTTTAAAGAGTTCTTTTGGGTATTCCCTGTGGTTAAATTATTTATTTGGCTGTGCGGTGCATCGGCGGCGATCTATAAAAGAACTGCGGCCAGGTCGGCAGCGTTTCGCGGCCGGCAGGCAAAACCGTTGCAGCCGTCCACCACCGGTTTTTTCAACCCGCCCGTCGCCGCCGCCACTACCGGCAGCCCCGTGGCCAGGGCCTCCGATACTATGTTCCCATAAGTTTCCATCGTGGACCAGTGCTGACGCATAAATAAAAAACACCAAGTAAATCCAATGATTGGGGGCTCAAACAAGAAAATTTCGTTGCCAATGGGGGTGGACAGTGCACAGAGCATTATGCGATAATAGGGTGGGAAAAAATGAAGAGAGGATGAGCTTTTTTGCGCTCGTGGAACCCACCCTTTTGGATCGGGGATCGCCTTTTTACCGCAGAGGATTTGGCGTTGATCAAAGAAACTGTCCGGCAGTTCAAGCGGCTAACCCGCCGGGAGTTGTTCGCCACGATCTGCGAAAACCTGCCCTGGAAAGCACCGAACGGCAAATTAAAAATAGACGCCTGCCGTTTATTCTTAGAACAACTCGAAGCTTTAGGTTTGCTTGTCCTGCCTCCCAAGAAAAACCCGCCCAAAAGAAATAATCACGAGGTTGCGCCTTTGCCCTGCCTTCCCAGGGAAGGCCCTTTAAAACAGTACCTTCCGGTGACGGTCGACCCGGTACCGGTGGAGGAACAGCATCTTTGGAACGCAACGGTGGCTGCCTACCACCCCCTGGGTTACCGCCAGCCCGTCGGCGCCCACCAGCGCTACTGGATAAAAAGCCGGGCCGAAGGGAAGGTCCAGATCCTGGGCGCTTTGTTGTTTGCCGCCGCAGCCAGAAAGGTGGCCGTCCGGGAGGCCTTTATCGGGTGGACGGCGACAGAACGCAACCGGTTCCGTTACCGCATCGTCAACAACAGCCGTTTTTTAATTCTGCCGGGAGTGCAAATCCCGCACCTGGCCAGCCATACTTTAGCGCTGGTCGCCCGGCGCATCCGGGCGGACTGGCAAAGACGGTACGGTTACGCCCCGGTGCTTTTAGAGACTTTTGTCACCCCGCCGCACCGGGGGACCTGCTACCGGGCGGCCAACTGGCGGTGCATCGGCGAAACAGCCGGCCTGGGCTTAAGAACCCCGGAAGCAAAAAAGCGCTCCGGTAATCAAGCTGATGTTTGTTTACCCCCTGGTTAGGGACTGGCGAAAAGAGCTTTGCGCCCCGACGCCGGTGGCAGGGGATGATTACGATGCGTAATCCGGAGGCAATCAATCCGACTACCTTACCCAACCGCAAAAGCCCCTGGAAGACGGTGGAGGAAGAACAGGCGGCCCGGCAGCTGACCGCCGAGGCGCAGATCAACGCCTGGCGGGCGATCTTGCCCGGCCTTTTGGAAAAGTTCGCCCGCTTAAAGGATCCCCGCCGGCCCGGAAGCATCCGGCACAAACTGACCGTGCTCATGGTGTACGGCCTGCTGTTGTTTATCTTTCAATACGCTTCCCGGCGCGCGGCCAACCGGGAACTTAGCTGTCCTGCTGTTTTAGATACACTCCGGTCTGTCTTTCCCGAAGTGGACGGCACTCCGCACCTGGACACCCTGGCCCGGCTTTTAGAGAGGATCCCGGCCGCGCAAATCGAAAATATTTTGGGGACCACCGTCCGCAAGTTATTACGGAGAAAGAAACTACAGGCGCTTTTGGTCGAGAAACGTTATGTGGTCGCCGTTGACGGCACCCAAAAGTTTGCCCGGACCGTCCCCTTCGCCCCAGAAGCCCTCCACCGGAAGAGCGATGAGCAAACAAGCTATTTCGTTTACCTCCTGGAGGCCGCTCTCGTAGGCCCGCAGGGGCTCGTTATCCCCCTGCTGGCTGAATTCTGCGAAAATCAGGATGCACAGAAAAAACAAGACTGCGAATTAAAGGCCTTTTATCGTTTGGCCGCCCGCTTAAAAGAACTGCTGGGCAAACTTCCTCTGCTGATCGTGGCCGACGGCCTTTACCCCAACGGCCCGGTCATGCAGATCTGCCGGCAGAACAAGTGGGACTTCATGATTGTTTTGCCTGCGAACTGTCTTCAATCAGTCTGGGAGGATGCCTTGGGAATCCACCGGCTGGAACCGGAGCAGAGCCGGACGCACCAGTGGGGCGACCGGACCCAGGACTTCTGGTGGGCCAACGACATTGTTTACGTCTGGCGGGATGCCCAAAACCAGCATCACCGTCTGGTGCTCCACGTGGTGGTTTGCAACGAAACCTGGGGGGAAAATGAGGCCACCTGGGCGTGGGTGTCGGGCACCCCCATTACCCGGAAAAACGTAACCAACCGCTGCAACCGGGCGGCCCGCCACCGGTGGGGCATTGAGGAGAATTTCCTTACCGAAAAACGCCACGGGTACAACTATGAGCATCCCTTTTCGTATAACTGGAACGCCTTGAAAGGGTGGCACGCCCTGATGCGGCTGGCCCACCTCATTAACATCCTCACCCTGCATACCGTGGCCTTGTGGGAAACGGTGCAGACATTGGGCATGCGCGGCACCCTGCGGTTTTTATGGCAGACCTTCACGGGCAACTGGCTCGACCTCTCCAGGTTGAAAAGACTCTGCAATAAACCGGCGCAACTTCGTCTGGTGATTTAGGCACGGCAAGTTACCTACCAAACTAAGAAATCACTTTTGGCGAGGGCTACCTCGCCTAATCCCGTTTGGGCCAATTCTGACCGGGTAGGGCCATAAATGGCCAGGTCACCGCCGAATTTACATAAAAAACATATTTTTGCTCTACGGACTATACTGCCGGGTGTCGGAAAAAGGCTTAAGGGGCTTCATAAAATTATTCATGCGTCAGCACTGTCGGGCACCGGGGGATCTTGACACGCCGGAGCGAATGTGTTAACTTTATAGTTGGAAATGCGGGATGGTGTAGCGGTAGCACACATGACTCTGGATCATGTTGCCCTGGTTCGAATCCAGGTCCCGCAGCCAG
>JAIMBK010000127.1 GCA_023511535.1 Armatimonadota bacterium | reverse complement strand
CTCAACTGCCTGTAAATATGCCGGAAATTAACCGCCAGTTCCTCCCCCGCTTCCTTCACCACCGCTTTCAGCCCCGGGTCGCCGGGGTTGTTGTTCAATTCGTGCCAGGCGTCGAAGAACCGGGCAAGAACGCTTTCCAGCCCCACCTCCGAGGGCTCCGGAAACACCGCCTCCACCCTCTGCAGGGCGTCCTGGCGGGCCTGCCAGAAGCCGTCCTCTCCCAGGGCGCTGCGCACCTGCTGGTCCAGGATGCTGTCCCGGATGCGGCGGATCTGGGATACTTCCACCCCGCTGCCGAGCTGGCCGGGCAGCAGCTTCTGCCAGGCGTTGGGCAGGGTGTAGGGGTCGGTGGCGGTGAAAACCGGGTCCTGGCGGGTATAGCCTTTGGTGCTGGCATTGGCCAGGTTGTGGGCCGTTACGTCCATGGCATTGCGGCCGGCCATCAGGCCCCGGCGGGCGATTTCAATCCCGAAAAAAGTGGAGATCACGCAAGCACCATCCTTATTAAAAAATTAGATTTACCGCTATACCTGGCGATCGAATACCCCAACCGGTTTTTGCTTCGTTTGCAGAAAACCCCTGGGGCCGTACATTTCTCCCTGCGCTGCGGCAATCAGTTTCGCAAATTGCTGGTGGAACCGGAAAGCGCTGAGCAGTAAAATTTTCCCCGTTTCATTTATTTGCCGAAGCTGCACGACGGCAGTGGCCAGCCGGTTATACAACGAAGCTAAGGCGTCCTGCAGGTCGGCGGGAGCAAGGGAGGTTACTTCGCCAAAATGGGCATCTGTTTTAGAATTATTAATTAAGTCCTGCTGCACCTGCAACCTTTTCTCTTCGAGTTTTGCCAGCTCACCGGCCAGAAATTCCTGCTGCTCCGCCACGGAGATAATTTCGGAAGCGGCGTTTTCTTTCAGGGCGTGAATCAAGTTGTTTCCGGCTGCCTTCAGCTCTTCAACTATGGCCAGTTCTTGTTGCAACAAAGCCAGCAAAATTTCAAAGCCGTTTTCCGGCACCAGCAGCCGCCTCCTCAATTTAAACTCTTTTATCCAGCCGGTGTTCGGCCACTATTCCCCCGGCAATTTTTTCCGCATCCAGCTGGTAAGTTCCCCGTTCAAGTTGTTTTTTGATGGCACTTACCAGTTCGGCCCGTACTTCCGGGATTTCTTTTAAACGGACGCGGTATAGCTGGAGCTCCCGCGCCCGGGCGGAAATTTCAATTTCGTCGGTCCGCGTAAACTTTTGGTCAGCCTTGCGGACATTCCCTTGTTCGTCTTTTTCTATTTTTTGGACGCGTTTAAGATATGCTTCGGCGACCATCCGGGGATCAAAATTGTTCGTGATTTTCATTGAATCCCCCCTTTTTTTAAGCCTGAAACCTTCCGGCAAAAGCGTGGCGCGGCAGGTATCCTAATAAATTTATCGACCCGGTGCAGGCCATTCTTTAGGTTATGCTGAAAAAAAGTTAATTTACGCCAACCGGGTGTTTCCCGCATTTACATTCTCCGAAAAGAATGGCGTTTTCGTCATCACGCCTCCGGCGGCTGGTTCGTCGACCGGCGGCGCTAATCTTTAAAGCGCTCTTTTTTACCGCCCCGCCCCCGCACCGCGTAAATCCTGTCCTGCACCTGCCGGGTGAACTGGGCGTTGCCTCCCTTTTGCATCACGGCGCGCCGCCAGAAATGCAGGGCCTCTTTTTCGTCGCCCAGCCGGTACTTCAATTCTCCGATCAGGTAGGCCATCTGCTGCTCCTGCTCGGGGGACAGGACCTTCGTCGAAGTGAAGTAGGCCTCCTCAAACAGCGCCAGGGCGTTTTTGCGCGCCTGCCGGGCGTTCTGTTCATCGCCGGCGTCGTCGTAAAGCCAGGCCAGGCGCAGCCAGCTCCGGCCTTTCTGAACAGGATCGGCGCCGATTTGCCCAAGGTTTTCTAAAATCAGCAGGTACCCTTGAATCGCCCGCGCCGGGCTCCCTTCTTGCTCCAGCTCACCGAACTTTTGCCGGCGCGCCGGGGCGTTTTCCTTCAGCACCGCCTTTTGGCGGGCATTCAGCTGGCTAAAGGAATCGTGCGGGCCGGCGTAATAACACTGGGGACAAACCCAGACGCTGTACAAAAGGGGCTCAAAATCCGCGTAGTGATTACGCAGTTCCGTGTCCTGCCGAACCATCCGCAATTTACTGGCCATGAAGGCGGTCACCGGAAAGGTAAACCCGCACACCGGACAGGTAGCTTTTTTGGGATAGAGAACTCTCCCCTGGCCGACCGGTGCGGCGGCCGGCGAGGCTCCCGGCGGACCCTCCCCGTGGTTGGCGGTCAAACCTTTGGCGGCGGAACGGTCTTTCCTCTCCAGAGCTTCCTCCGGGTCCGGGACCTCCGGGTCTTGGACCTCCGTGTCTGGGGCAGAGACGGGGGCAGGAGATATCTGGAGGGAGGAAAGAAAATCGATTATCTCCGGTTCCTCGTCCGCGTCGTCGCCCGCTACCTCCGTCCGTCCTTCCGCTGCGGCGGCAGAGGCGGCCCGCTTCAGATTCCGTAACTCTTCGTCCAACCTGCGCAGCCGGGCGCTCATCCCTTTCATTATCCGCAGCGCGAGCAGGGGCTCCGCCCCGATTACTTCCTTAAAATTATTTTCCGTTAAAACCAGCAGAATGGCGTCCTCGACGACCCTGACCGTAGCGCTGCGGGGAAGCTGATCCAGGAGCGCCATCTCGCCGAAAAAATCACCGGCCGCCAGGGTAACCGGGCTGTCGCCGCCGGGCACGATCTCCACCTTTCCCTGCAAGATAATGTACATTTCCGCGCCGGGTTCCCCCTCCCGGCAAATAATTTCGCCGGCGGCGTATTTGCGCAAAAAACCAGCCCGGGCAAGTTTAGCGGTATCGAGCACTTATTCTTCCCCCTTTTGGTAATTCATCCCCTGCTCATGGGCTGGGAAGCCAGGGGACTGCAGGCTGCCGGCCCCTATCTACCTCCAGGTTTTTAGGCCAGTCTTACTCTGTCTTTTAATATTTCCTGAAAAAAGGGGTTACTTTTGTAATTCTCCAGTTCTTCCCCGATGTACGGAAAAATATCTACCCCAATTCCCAGGCCGCTGAAAAAATCCATAAAATCTGCTTTAACCAGTCCATCTTTCTTTCCGGCACTTATCAACACCTCTGCTAAATGGAGAAATTATAAAAAAAGACACCGTTGAAGTTGTCTTCAAGGTGTCTGTGGTTTCTACTGGTGGAGGCGGGGGGAGTCGAACCCTCCGTCCGAAAGAGAGACCACAGAAGCTTCTCCGAGCGCAGGCTGCGTTTTGGTTTTCGCCCCGCAAACGCCCGCAGCCGGGCTTTTGCGCGGCTATCTCGATGGATGTCCCGCCGGACCGCCGAGAATAGGCCCGGCAGCCAGCCCGTTGGGGTGACACCCGTCTCTTACGCCACGGGCCGGGCGCAAGGCGGATGGGCTGCTAATTAAGCAGCCAGAGCGTATTCTTCGTTGGCAGTTATGTTTTTTCCACCGTTTTCCGGGCGGGTGGAACCCCGGCTCGCTTCTCCTGCCACCTCGTCCTCCGTCGAAACCATTTCGCCCCCATGCCGTTACGTCTGAGCAACACACAGAGTTGCACCTGTGCAAATTATACCATACCCAATAAAAGGCGTCAAGAACAACCAAAAATCTGCCAAATTGGAGCCATGGGCAATTCCGTCCCCGGATCTTTCGGCCCTGGGTTTTTTGCCCCAACCCTTAAGTGAAATCATTTTGCCCCCGTACCGTTGCCCCTGTGTTTTAAATTACACCGTAACCAAAAGCGACGTCAATAACGCCGCGTTTTCAGTCCAGCCCTTGTATCTTCCGAAAACAAATGTTACAATTA
>JAIMBK010000126.1 GCA_023511535.1 Armatimonadota bacterium | reverse complement strand
CGGAATGAGTAACTCCACCGTAAACGTCACTTAAGGCAACAATTTTCGCCCCCTGATCGAAAAGCAGGCGGGCCGCCCAGGAACCAACTTTACCGAACCCCTGGATAGCTACCCGCAGGCCTTCCATTTGCTTCCCCAATACCTTGCAGGTTTCCCGCACGCTAAACATCACGCCCAGGCCGGTAGCTTCCGGACGGCCCCGGGACCCCCCCAGGACGAGGGCTTTTCCACTGATCGCCGTCGGGTCGTGGGTTAAGGCATGCATCTGCTCCCATTCGTCGAGCATCCAGCTCATGGTGCGGGCATCCGTACCGATATCGGCTCCGGGGAAGTCCTGCCAGCTGCCCACCAGGGGGGCGACGGCCCGGATGTAGGCGCGGCACAGCCTTTCCAGCTCGCCGGCCGAGAGGGCGGCCGGGTCGCAGATGACGCCCCCTTTGCCCCCGCCGGCAGGCAGGCCATTCAGCGAATTCTTTACGGTCATCCAGAGGGCCAACGCCTTCACATCGTCCAGGGTCTCCTCCGGATGAAAGCGGGTGCCGCCCCGGATCGGTCCTAAGGCGTGGCAGTGATGAACCCGGAAGCCGGTGAAAAATTTTACTGAACCGTCATCCATCCGGACAGGAAAAGTAACTATAAAGGTGCGTTGTGGTTCTTTGAGCATGTCGAGTACCGCAGGATCCAGTTCTGCTATTTCGGCCGCTTGTTCGAGTTGTTCGATCGCTGTCTCCCATGCCGAAGATTGCTGGCTCATTTCCACATCCCCTTCTTTAAGTTAGGTAGTTAATTTTTCAGATGATGAAATTAGATTTCATCATTTAAATTTTTAAAAACTTATAGCTTCTTTATGAAGGTTGTCAAGAAATAAAAAGAGCTAAATTTATTTATTAACGTTAAAAATTATCTATTTATCTCTGGCAGTCCCGCTTTTTCATGTTCTGGCTCGAAAACACAAACACCCCTGTTTTTAGCGTTCCCGGAGGGCGGGAATCTTGACAGCTCCTTTCTTTTGGCGTAAGCTATAAGGTAGATTTCCAACTTAAATTCGCTTTCAAAGGAAGTGCGGTTCATGCCCATTTACGAATTTAAATGCGCCACCTGCGCCGAGCGCTTTGAAAAGTTATGCCCGCTGGGAGAAACGGGCGAACACCTCACCTGCCCCAACTGCGGGGCACCGGCCCCCAGGCGGGTCATGAGCAGTTTTGCCGCCCGGGGAGGTACGAAGGGCGACAACGGCGGGCTGGACTTCGGCAGCGGGAGCGGGAGCGGAGGCGGCTGCGCCGGCTGCAGCGCCGGAAGCTGCGCTACCTGCGGCCACTAGCCGGGCCGGCAGCGTCCGGCTGCGTTTCAGCAGCCCGGGTACAGTTCCGGAGGCTGCTCCACCGGTGGCCACCGGGTAAGAAGGAACAAAAAACGTGGGCTTGTTTTCAACCCACGTTTTCTTTTTTAGCTCAAGGCGTTTGGCAACCTTCGCGGGCGGGCGGAAGCTGAACCGTCCGGGTCCGCCGGGTGATTGCCGCATTTCCAGTCTTAAATGCACCGGAAATCCACGTCGTCGATACCCACCGTGTTGTTGTTGTCCGGCGCCGGCGTAAAAGCGAAGCGCACCTCGGCGCGGGCCGTCCCGGCCGGGCTCAAACCGGTGGTCATGGTGTACAGGGTATAGTTTTCGGGAAGAGTCGTCTGGGTAAAGACGGGGTCGGCGCGGCTGATGAACCGGCCCGCAGCGTCGTAGAAAAAGACCGTGGCGTTGAGGGTGAAATTTCCCCGCGGCGGAGTCTGCGGGATTTCCCGCGCCCAGAAGCGCAACTGGTAGAGGCGCCCCGGCAGGCCGGCCACCGACTGAGTCAGGGTGGCCCGCTCCGTGTGCACCGCTCCCATTCCGGCGGCGTAACTCCCTGACTTGACGTAGCGGGTCCGGTATAAATTCGTCCCGTTCCAGTGGACGGGGGTATTTTCGTCCCGCCATTGTTCAAAGCCGGGGTCGGTTAAAAGATTTCCGCTGGGGCAAACGCCCGGCGCCGGCGTCGGTACGGGCGTGGGAACGGGCGTCGGGACAACCGCGGGCCGGATGCGGATGACGACCGGCACAGACCGGTTGCGCAGTTCTTCGGCCACGTTGTACCCGCGGACCGTCACCGTCCCCGGTTCGATGAGGCGGCCGGAGTTGTCCCGCTGGTTCCAGGTTACGTGAAAACTTTGGGTTTCCCCGGGTTGAAGGGTAACCCGGCCGGTAACCTGCGGAAAGGTCTGGGTCGCCGACCAGCGCCACACTTCCCGCCCCTCCCGGAAGGCGGCAAAGTCAAACCGCTGGCCCGTCCGGTAATGCAGGGTAATTGGGGAAGAGGTAATATTTACTTTCAGAAAAGAGAGCCTTACCGGTTCGCCCCGCGAATACAGGGGCTGGTCGGTGGCCAGGACGTGGAGGATGCCGTCAAAAAGGCGGGCAACGTAAGGATCGGCAGATCCGGTCCCTTCGCCGGCTTCCCCCGGAGCGGGGGCGTCGATCTGCAATTGCATCCCTACCGTGAGCACATCCGGATCGGGAAGATTATTCAACTCCAGCAGCCTCTGAACCGTGGTGTTATACCGCCGGGCAATCTGATAAAGCGTATCCCCGGGCTGAACGTCGTAGACAAACAAAAAAATCACTCTCCTTCCGGCCAAAATCTTGAAGTATAATATCGTATGTTGAACGGGCCAGAAGAGTGATCTTAATTGATAAGGCAAAAAAGGAACAAAGGCAAGGGAATAAGGCGTGAAGGAAACGGGCACAAAGGTACAAAGGGGAAGAGCGGCCATGAATACCGGGCTAGATCAATAACATTCTCATGGGCTGCAGGGTGCGGTTAAACGGGTTAAAAGTAAGGCCCAGGATTTCCAGGGTAACGACGCCCAGCAAAGCCTCATCCCCGGGTTCCCCGAGGATGACGGGCGAATGACCTTCTCCTTGTGGAAGAATAAAGTAACATTCCGAAATGTCTCTGGTTACAGTGGTTCCATCCGCAAGGATAAAATTCGCTTTTCTTTTGGGAGCCAGTTCAATGGCCTGCCAGACGGGGTGGGGAAGTAAAGAATACGTGGCCCCGCTATCGACTAGAAAATTTACCGTTTCCCGTTTTCCGGCCGGACCCCGGACGACTCCTTCAATGTAGGTAATACCCATTTCAAAAACCTCCCTCCTTACCCCCACGCCGCCAGAATAACCTCCCCGGCCGCCAGGGAGGCCCGCACGTCGATCACGCGCTGGTTGCGGGAGCCGCGGAAAGGAAGGGCCAGATCACGCTGGGCTTCGATGTAGGGACCGTCGACGATATAATCGGAGGCCTCAATCAGCTGCCCGATCTCCGGGCGGGTGCGGGCCAGCTCCACTAACCTTTCCCAGGTGTAGCCGGTATAGGTCACCACGTCCAGCCCCCGCTCCCGCACCCCACCGGCCAGGCGGGCAAAGGCCGCCGCCTGCTCAAAAGGCTCCCCGCCGGACAGGGTGATTCCTTTCAACAGCGGGTTGGCTTTAATTTGCGCCAGCAGCTCCGCCACGGCAACTTCCGTTCCCCCGCCCGGCTCCCAGGTGTCTGGATTCTGACAGCCCGGACAATGGTGGGGGCAGCCCTGGGCAAAAACCACAAAGCGCAGCCCCGGGCCGTCCACGACGCTCTCGGCCGTCACGCCGGCCAATTTTACCGCTATCCTTTCAACCGGGCTGACATCTTCGCCCGCGGATGCTCCCGGCACTGTTCCGGACACTTTTCGCCCCTCCTCAGAAAATAGATTTTCATGATTAATGGAGAGAACGAACGTTCTCATGGGGAACTCCCTCGAAAATAGGAATTAGGGGTTAGGAATTAGGGGTAAATACTTTTACATAATTATTTTCATTACTTTATGGGGAGAACGAACGTTCTCATGGG
>JAIMBK010000125.1 GCA_023511535.1 Armatimonadota bacterium | reverse complement strand
GAAACGCGGCGACCCGGATGCCCAGGCGTGCGGGCTGTATCGGGAGAAGCAGGAAAACTGGAAGACGCGGCGAAATGTTATCTCCAGGTGAGGTACAACAAGGGATGAAGGGTGTGTAAAAAAGCAAAAACGGAGATAGGACTAACGCCCGAAAAACCAACAAAATCAAAGGTTGCGGGCTAAATAACGGTGGTTTTGACAACAGTCCCTATACTAATTTTCATCCTCTGCCTGGTTCTGCATTTGCAGCATGGGTGTCTAATTCCTGTTTTTGCAGAGGGTTTATAGTTATGAGCGAAACAGAAATCAAGGATTTAGGTCGCTCCCTGCGGGCGATGATTTGGGTAGCCCACGATTTCTTTCACTGCTGGCGCCGGGCCGTGCAGGAAAAGTACGGGGAAGAGGCGGCCGCCGCCCTGACGGAGCGTTTCTGGAAGATCGTCGGCCGCCGCACGGGCGAGCTTTATCTGACTAAAGCCGGCGTTGCTCCCGGGGACATGGAGGCTGTCGTTCGGGCCATCGCCCGCAGCAGCGAAATTATGGGGGAGACCGTCCGGGTAGAAAAGGACGGCTCTGATTGGCTCTTGATCCTCGCCAGAAAAAACAAAAGTAATTTCTTTTTGTCGGGACAGTGAATGAAAGATGACGAATAAAAACAGAGACCAGTGCCTGAGGTGCGGCACCTGTTGCCTCAAAGGGGGGCCGGTGCTCCACCACGAAGATAAATGGCTCCTGCGCGAGGGACGCATCGGATACCAGAACCTGATTACCATCCGCAAGGGCGAGCGGGCTTACGATTCGATCAATGATATTTTAAAGCCGGTGGAGCGGGAGTTGGTCAAAGTGCGCGGCACAGGAAAGGAATGGTCCTGCTGTTTTTATGACCGGAAAAACTCCGCCTGCACCATTTACGAGCACCGCTTTTTAGAATGCCGCCTGTTGAAATGCTGGGATCCCTCCGCCCTGGCGGAAGTAGCCGGCAAAAATACCATCACCCGGGAAGACATTATCAATGCCCACGACCCGATCAGGGAAGTCATTGCCATGCATGAACAGGCATGCCCCTATGAAGAGGTGGAAAAACTGGTGGCCGGCCTGTCCCGGGAAAGGGAGCGGGCAGAAAGCCTGGTCAGGCTGAATACCCTTGTGCGCAGGGACCTGGCTATCCGGACGTATGCCATTTCCGAGTTGGGCTTGCGGGAGGAGTTTGAACTCTTTATTTTCGGCCGGCCGTTATTCAAAGTCCTGGGTTTTCTCGAGGATATAAGGGTAATTGTATCATGAAGGAATTGAAAAAGGAACTACGACATCAACTAATATAGCCATTCACGATAATCACGGACTGTATTCTTCATTTCCTCGTAGAGCCATACCATCCGGTCCAGGAACCAAAGTTTTGCCAAATATACGATCGCAAAACCAAATAGAGTCGGCCAAATGTCTAACACAACCACTCCCCAGATGACGAAGAACATTCCTATGGCGGCGATACCACTAAGCAAGTTGGGTACAATGCGGTGGTGGAGTGATCCAGGGATTTCCTTGCGGTTGAGCCATACTCGTTCACCCGGCACAACTTGGATGCCCAGTTGCTCGTTGAACGAGGTTTAGGGAAGAGCCGCGGATTCAACCACATCCACGGCAAAAGAGGGATGGTTAACCCCCCTCTTCCTTTAATGCAAGTGAAGTGACTTAATTTCCCTGAGCAGCTTTTCTCCGTCGTCGATATGCTCTTGCAGGTGTCTGATTCGCTCCGGTTCCGCGTTGATGCGTAGCAATTCCTCCATTTCCGTTTTGTGAGCGGCCACCGAGCCCCGGTTCGACTTCACTGCCGGGGCCAATTTTCACCGGCAGGTGAAATCAAACCCGTCCTTTCCTTGACCTGACCATCTCCAGAAAGGCTTCGATCCGCGTTTTCAGCTGGCCGGTGTCTCCCTGGCCGTAGTCGGTTTCAATCTGCAAAAGGGGGATATCGTGCTTTTCCAGCGTTCTTGCCACCCGGTTGGCTTCGATCAGGTACGGGTCGCAAAAAGTTAATGAGCAGTGGATGATCCCGTCGGCCCGGTACTCTTTTGCCAGTTCCACCAATCGATCCATTCTGCCCGGGTTGGGGGTAAAGCAGGCACAGTTTGTCTTCAGGTACCTGGCCGCGACGTGTTCGGCCATTTCTTCAATGCTCCCGCCTTCTTCCGGTATCAGGTTTTCGAAATAACGGAGGCCTGTGCAGAGCTCTTCGGCAACAATGACCGCGCCGCTGATTTCGATCAGGTGCGGTACCTTCCAGTTCGGGATGGCCATGGGCGTGCCGGTGACAATTATCCGCGGGGCGTCCGGCCCTTTGACTCCTTTATTTTCCCGGACCCTCGCTTCCAGTTCGGCGCAGAGCTCCTCCACTTTGGCGGTGAAGCGCCCCACATCGTCGTACATGGCGATCTGCTCGATGAGCAGGCTGTCCTTGCCGCTGATGGGGGTGGGATTGTGCTTGCGCAGATCGGCCAGCCGCCAAAGGGCCCGGCGTTTGCCGTTCACCTCTTCAATTGCGCGCCGCAGGGAAGTGGCAGTAATCTTGTGGCCGGTAAACTCCTCCATCCGGGTTAAAAAATCCTTCACTTCGCTGCTCCACAGAGCTTTGTCTTTTCCCCGCTTCAACTGGGGGACTTCCATGACGTGGACGGGCACGTAGTCGTTTAAAATCTCGAAGGCTTTCTTTTTCCCGTCGCAGGTGGTTTCCCCCACCACCAGGTCGCAGGACTCGAAGTACGGACATACCCTGGCCAGCTTAAAGCCCATAAAGGATTTAATGAGGGGGCAGATGCTGCCGGGAAGAACCTTTTGCGCCTGGGCGGCGCCGATTTCCACTCCGGAGCAAAGGCCGATGCAGATTCCCCCGGCCGCGCGGATAATTTCTTCCGGGACAAAAACGCAAAAAGTACCGATCACTTTGCCCCCGCGGGCCTTGTGTTCCTGCAGTTCCTGGATGCGCAGGCCGTGGATCTCGGCGACGACGAAATCAAAGTATTCCATTTTCTCCGGCCGGTTTTCCTGGCTTAAATATACTTCCCCGTAGGTGGGCGGCAGAGCTTGCAGCAACTGGTCGTGGGCCTCTAAATCAAGTCCGAGGGATGCCCACAGCTGGCGGTTAGCGGAAGACATGAAAGCACCTCTTTCGTAAAGGTTTTTTCGGTAAAATTATATATAAAAATGGTTAATTATTAAAATAAATATTTTTTATGATCAAACCAGGTGCTATTATACCTGCTTATCAATGCTGCTCCTTCCGTCTAAATAGCCGTTTAGCCCAGCGGGAAGAAAGGCTGGATTGTGCCATCATCTTTAAGTTGCGCTCATTATTGGCGGCACCCCGAAAAATCGCCCTTAAATTAGAAAAACCCTTTGTAATGATCCCTGGGTACATTTTTAATGATCCCTGAGTCATACGTGAACAAATCCTTCAGCTCTCCCGTCTGCCGGGCGGCATGATTAGTTCTTGTTGGGGTGCTTAACAAAGGCTGAAAACCGACAAGGAGCCACCCGAATAAGGCGCTGGTACAGGGAGAAATCAGGCAAATCAATTCCGCCGGGGAAGCCTTCGAGCTGATCAAGGCCAGCTACCTTCCTGGATAACCGGTGTCTGTTGTTGGTTACGATTCAGTAAAATTTCATGGACGAGGTTCTGATCATGGCGGCGGCTGTCCGGGAGAGCCTGACCGGCGCGTGGCAACTGACTTGCACCCGTTCGCTGGTCGTTTTCGGGACGCTCGACCGGCCGGCCCTGGCCCGGGCGGGGGAAATGATCGAAAAATGCAGGTGAAAATAAAGGGCCGGGTGTTAAACTACCGTAGCTGTAAAATAACTGTGGGTGATCACCAGTAATCTCCAGGGAGAAAAAGAAGGATTTTTCCCCCGGAGAAAAGA
>JAIMBK010000124.1 GCA_023511535.1 Armatimonadota bacterium | reverse complement strand
TTGGCCGAAAAAGGCAACCCGGGCCAGGCTTTGTTTTTAAATTGTTTCGGAAACCGCCTTTCCATCCGCGGGGTGCAGAAAATCATCGAAAAATATACTCACCTTTGCGGGCTCGGGCGGCGGGTCAGCCCGCACATGTTCCGGCACTCCTTTGCCACGCACCTCCTGGACAGGGGAGCGGACATCCGGGCCGTCCAGGAACTCCTGGGCCACGCCCGCCTCTCCACCACCCAGATTTACACGCACGTAACCAGGGAGAGGCTGAAGCAGGTATATCGCAAAAGTCATCCCAGAGCGTAAAATGGAGGAGGTTCCAGCAAGTGTTTCATGCCACTACAATCGTAGCAGTTAAAAAACAAAACCAGGTCGCCCTCGCCGGCGACGGGCAGGTAACCTTCGCCCAAAACACCATTTTAAAACACCGGGCCAGAAAAGTCCGCCGCCTGTACAATAACCGCGTCCTGGCGGGTTTCGCCGGCTCCGTGGCCGACGCCTTCACCCTGTTCGAAAAGTTTGAAGGCAAACTGGAAGCCTACCACGGCAACCTCCAGCGGGCCGCCGTCGAACTGGCCAAAGACTGGCGGACCGACCGTGTCTTACGCCGGCTGGAGGCGCTGCTGATCGTCGCCGACCGGGACCACCTGCTGGTTATTTCCGGCTCGGGGGAAGTCATTGAACCGGACGACGAGGTGGTGGCCGTCGGCTCCGGCGGCCCCTACGCGCTGGCGGCGGCCCGCGCGCTGCTCCGGCACACCGATCTGCCGGCGGCGCAAATCGCCCGGGAGGCTTTAGCCATCGCGGCCGGCATTTGCGTCTACACTAATGAACAAATTACCGTAGAAGAACTGGATGGAGGTAGTTAACCCATGGAAGAACTGACCCCGAAGCAAATCGTGCAAGAGTTGGACAGGTACATCGTCGGGCAGGATAAGGCCAAAAAAGCGGTGGCCATCGCCCTGCGCAACCGCTATCGGCGCAGCAAGCTTCCGCCGGAGCTGCGCGACGAAGTAATGCCTAAAAACATCCTGATGATCGGCCCCACCGGCGTGGGCAAAACGGAAATCGCCCGGCGGCTGGCCAGGCTGGTGAAGGCCCCCTTCGTCAAAGTGGAAGCCACCAAGTTTACGGAAGTCGGCTACGTGGGCCGGGACGTGGACAGCATGATCCGCGACCTGGTGGAAACCTCCGTGCGCATGGTCAAGCAGGAAAAAATGGCGGAAGTGGAGGAAAGGGCCACAAAAATGGCCGAGGAAAGGATTATTGAACTCCTGGCCCCTCTGCCCAGGCAGGAAACGACCGTGCGCAATCCGCTGGAACTCCTTTTCGGTGGAGCCAGGCAGAACGAGCCGGCGGATCAGATGCAGGAGCAGCGGATCCGCAGGGTCCAGTTTGAACGGGAAACGCTGCGGGAAAAGCTGGCCCGCGGGGAACTGGAAAAGGAATACATCGAAATCGAGGTGGAGGACACCACCCCGCCCATGCTGGAGGTTTTCACCGCCTCCGGAGTAGAGGAAATGGGGATAAACCTGCAGGACATGCTGGGCAACCTGCTGCCCAGGAAAAAGCGGAAAAGAAAGGTGACCGTGGCCGAAGCCCGGAAAATTTTAACCCACCAGGAGGCCCAAAAATTAATCGACCTGGACGAAGTCCACTCCCTGGCGGTTAAAAGGGCGGAGGAGCACGGCATCGTCTTTCTGGACGAGATCGATAAAATTGCCGGGCGCGAGGGTGGCGCCGGGCCCGACGTATCCCGGGGAGGGGTGCAGCGGGACATCCTGCCCATCGTCGAGGGCTCAACCGTCATGACCAAGTACGGCCCGGTGAAAACGGACCACATTTTGTTCATCGCCGCCGGCGCCTTTCACATGGCCAAACCATCGGACCTCATTCCCGAACTGCAGGGGCGCTTCCCCATCCGGGTGGAATTAGAAAGCTTAACGCAGGAAGATTTTTTGCAAATCCTGACCGAACCGGCCAACTCCCTGATCAAGCAGTATACCTCGCTTTTGGCCACGGAGGGGGTGGAAATAAAATTTTCGCAAAATTCTCTTGTCGAAATTGCAAAAATCGCTTATACTGTTAATGAGCAGACCGAAAACATTGGCGCCCGGCGGCTGCATACGATTATGGAAAAGCTTTTAGAAGACGTTTCCTTCGAAGCTTCAGATTTATCTGGCAAAACGTTTGTCGTTGACGAGGCGTACGTCCGTCGAAAGCTGGAGGAAATCGTCAAAAATGAGGACTTGAGCCGCTACATTCTGTAATTTCGAGATGGGGAGGTGGATTGTATTGCGCAATTTGCTGGAAAAGACACGTGCTTTAAACAAGCTGTTGCAGAAATCAGCTGGTTATCCGGTTGATTTCCGGGAGATTGCCGCCATTTTAAGCGAGAACATCGGCTGCAGTGTTTACATTATCGACCGCCGGGGCAAGGCGCTGGGTTATGCTTACCTGAAGGGGTTTACCTGCGATATCATGCGGGACTACGTGGAGTCCCCGGACGGGTTCCCCCAGCAGTACAACGAGGCTTTGCTGCGGATGGACGAAACCCACGCCAATTTCTGCCAGACAGAAAACGCCTGTGTTTTCAACCCGGAAATCCGCTGCAAGTTCAACAACAAAATCACCACAGTCGTGCCCATCGTAGGCGCCGGCTCGCGCCTGGGGACGCTGGTGCTGGCCAAATTCGACACGCACTTCACGGACGAAGACCTCATTTTGGCCGAATACGGCGCCACCGTGGTCGGCATGGAGATCTTGCGGGCCCGCGCCGGGCGGATGGAGGAAGAGGCCCGGAAACGGGCGGCCGTCCAGATTGCCATCGGTACCCTGTCCTATTCCGAACTGGACGCCGTGCAGCATATCTTTGAAGAGCTGGACGGGGAAGAAGGTCTGCTGGTGGCCAGCAAAATAGCCGACCGCGTGGGAATCACCCGGTCGGTGATCGTCAACGCCCTGCGCAAGTTCGAGAGCGCCGGGGTGATTGAATCCAAGTCGCTGGGCATGAAGGGCACGTACATCCGCGTGCTCAATGACCGGTTGCTGGAAGAACTGGAAAGGCTCAAGCACCACTAAAAATCAGCTCAAACCACAGTCGAAAGCGGCTGTGGTTTTTTCTTTCAAGTTTTAGAGTTGCCTGCTTTGTCCCCCTGATGTTATAATAGGGAGCGTAAAGGGGGAGTTTGGGTTTGTTTAGCCGTTTAAAAAGGGAAATTCAGGCCGTTTTCGACCGGGACCCGGCGGCGAAAAATTTGCTGGAGGTCCTCCTGTGCTACCCCGGCCTGCACGCCATTATCTTCCACCGGATTGCCCACTTTTTTTACTGCCGCCGGCTGTTTTTAATCGCGCGGTTGATCTCGCACCTTTCCCGTTTTCTCACCCAGATTGAAATTCACCCCGGGGCCAAAATCGGCGAGGGGCTTTTTATCGATCACGGCGCGGGAGTAGTAATTGGCGAAACGGCGGAAATCGGGGACAACGTGACCATTTACCAGGGGGTGACCCTGGGCGGCACCGGGAAGGAGAAGGGCAAGCGCCACCCGACCATCGGAAACAACGTGGTGATCAGCACCGGCGCGAAAATCCTGGGCTCCATTACCGTCGGCGACAATTCGAAAATCGGCGCCGGCTCCGTGGTCCTGAAGAACGTGCCGCCGAACAGCACCGTCGTGGGCGTGCCCGGGCGCGTGGTCGTCCGCGACGGCCAGCGGGTCAACGAGGCCATCGACTTAAGGCACGACCTCTTGCCCGACCCCGTGGCCGAGATCATTAACAACCTGTACGCCGAAGTCGAACACCTCAAAAAGCGGGTCGCCGAACTGGAGGAGGAAAACGCCGGCGGGAGTTTGGAAACCCGCAAGGAGTTTCGCCAGAACATCTCGTGAGAATTACCCATGACAACGTCAGTTCCCTCCATTAATAATGAAAATTGAGGAATTAAGGCACAGAGGGACAGTGGCACCCATATACTCCTTTGTGCCTTTGTCCCTGTTGCCTTAGTGCCTATTATTTTCCAGGGAGTTCCCCATGACGAACTTCCGTTCTCTCCATTAATCATGAAAATAGGGGCGAAACTTATGCTATACTACCGT
>JAIMBK010000123.1 GCA_023511535.1 Armatimonadota bacterium | reverse complement strand
TTCAGGAGCTCCAGAAGGAAAAAGGGGTGGCCTATCTTTTCATCAGCCACGATTTGGAGCTGGCCCGGTCGTTTTGCCGGCGCATTTACCGGCTGCGGGAAGGGAAGCTGGAGATTTTGGAACCGGGAAGAGAGGTTTAAAGAAATGTCCTTTCTTAATCTTGGGATGGCCTTGGTTGTTTTAGCCTGCAAAACAGGTTTTCTAACCGCCGGTCTGAAAATGAGAGGATTGGTTTTGGCAAGCCTTATCTCCGGATTGGTTTTCTTTCTCGGCACCTCCTTTAAGCCCGCTCTGCCGGCAGGCGATCAGCATCTTTTCGGCGGGCTGGCCGGCGGCGCTTTGCTCCTGATCTATCTCGGCCGGCTCAAGGCAGCCAAAAGAAACTGGTTAATCCAGGCGCTGCTGTTTACTCCCTACCTGGCCTGCCTGATTTTCGCCGGGCTGGGGATGGCTTCAATGGAAGGCGCCGGGGAGATCATCAGCCCTTGGAGAACAACCCTGTTTTTTATGCTGCTGGTTATGGGGGCCGGTTTGAGTGCGAAAAAAATCCCCGGCCTGATCAACGCTTTTAACCAGAGCCTGGTTAACTTAGGATTAATAATCATTTTTTTGCTGCTGTTCTTCCCCGGCGCAACCAGGGCGCTTGTCTTGCAGGCAAGACCGCTGGGCGTAGAGATGCAAATAAACGTTCTCCCCTTGCAGGTTGCCGCGGAGATTTCCGCAAAACCGTTGGAAACAGTGCCGCCCGGTGCGCTGGTAATTTTGCTCGCCGCTTTTGTCGGGCTGGTCTTTTCCGGGTACTTAAATTACGGCTTTAAGGAATGGTGGAGAGCAAGATAAAAGCCGGCAACAGACCGGCCCGCGGTAAGGTTTGGCAAGGCGGAGGGCGGTTACTTTTACCATCATTTTACCAGTACAGGAGGTTGCCCGATGGTCATTCCCGGTTCGGAATACCTGGTCAAAATTTTACACGCCATCTCCCAGAGTCTTTTGATTCCCGGGATTATCGTTCTTTTCTTCTTTCTGGTCATGACCTGTTTCCAGGTGGGCTCTTTTGTCGCCGAAATAAAGGAGCGCCGGTCCAAAAAAACGGTTAAAACGGCCGAAGTGCTGGGGGAAACAGGCCATGCCCGGCCCTGGCAAATCCAGGAACTGAAGCAATTAATTGCAGAAAGAATCATTTCCCCGGAACTGAAAAAATCTTTATCTCTTTTAGATTCTCGGGAGCTGTCTGTTGAGGAAAGAAAGCTGGTTGCTCAGGACATTCTGGAAAGACAGGAAATGCTGGCCAATAAGAAGCTGGAAAAAACTGACTTAATAGCCAGATTGGGCCCCCTTTTAGGTTTAATGCTTACTTTAATTCCCCTGGGACCGGGGCTTGCCGCCCTGGGGCAGGGGGATGTGCACGCTCTGGCCCAGGCCATCATTGTAGCCTTTGACGCCACCGTAGTGGGCATCGCCACCGGGGGAACGGGCTTTTTCCTGTCTAAAATAAGAAGGCGCTGGTATGACCAGGAACTGAATACTCTGGAGTTGCTTTTAAATGTTATCCTCGGGAGGGAAAGCCATGCTGGTCAAACGGAAGAAGAGAACGTGGCCGGAGGAAGAAGTTGATCCCAGAGTAGGCCTGCTTAACTTAATTGACCTGATGCTGGTTTTTGCGGTTGGTTTACTGGTTTCTCTGGTTTTATCCTGGAATCTTCCGGCCCTTTTCAAGACTAATCCGGAAGAACGGAAGGAAATGCTCACCCGCATTCAAAAGGTAATCAATGTGGAAAAGGGGCGGGAATTAAGGGAGCCGCCCGAAATCCAAAAAGGCGGCGGCACCGGTTACCAGGAGGTGGGGACGGTTTACCGCGATCTGAAAACCGGGAAGCTGATTGTTATCGAAGATTAATCCAGGTTATTTTCATGATTTTGTTTCTTGCAGGCAGGGCAGGTCAGTTAAAAAACCAGATGGGGGAAGGAGGTGAAAGAAGTGCGCAAAAACCTGATTGCCACTTTGTGCCTGATCATTGTTGGCCTGCTGATCATCCTGCCGGTTGTTCCGGAAATAAGGCAGGCCCAAAGCGCAGCCGATACCTCTGTCGCCGGAGCAGTTTACGAGCATTCGCCGGTTTCTGTGGTTGACGATGCTTATGAACAGCCGGGGAATGCCGCCGGGGAGGTTTCCGCCGGCCCTTCCGGTTTGCCGCCGGCAGAATCCGCCCCGGAAACCGTTGCTTCCGGGTGTTATGAAACCTTGCCGGAAACCGTTGCTTCCGTGGTTTATGAGGTTTACGCAAATGTTCTGGTGATTGAAGGGGACACCCCGGTCAAGATTGTCCGCGCGATGAATGAAATTACAAAGGAATACCCCAATGTTAAATTCGTCGCCTGGAGCAACGAGCAGGCTCTCGCCGACCCCGAACTGGAAAACCTTATCCGGGCGGCTGACTTGATTTATCTGGACCGGGCCAGTTCCCAATTAACCGAACGCATAAAAAACCTGGCCAGCCTTCTGGCAGGGAAAAAAGTGATTGTGTTCAACAGCCCGCCCCGGCTCACCAGGTTGAGCAGCATCGGCAGCTTTGATTTCGAAGGGGCAGAAAAGGCCATCGCGGAAATAAATGAAGCCCGGGAGGTGAAAACAGTAAATGAGCTGGTCTATGCCTATCCCCAGCTGGCCCCTTACCTGGAAGCAAAAAAATATGCCTTAAGCGACACCGGCGGGCTGGAAAACTATCGGAACATGTTTTTATATCTCTTAAACCAGACCGTTCCTACCGTTGTTTACGCTGCTTACCAGATGGTCCCTGAGCAGTTTATCTACTACCGGGGCAGCATTTACCCTGATTTGGAGAGTTGCCTTCCCCTGCTTGATCCCGGCCGTCCGGCGGTGGGTATTCTGGCCTGGGCGCCGCAAACGTACCAGGTTGACGATCTGGTTCTTTTAGACGGGCTGATCGCTTCGCTGGAAGAAAGAGGCTTGAATGTGATCTGCCTTTTAACCCGCCAAAAAGAAGTTACCGGTATCCGGCAGGTATTCTGTAATGCGGAAGCGATCATCAACCTGCTCCCCTTTGATCTACCCCTGCCGGCGGAATTGCTTCGCGACCTGAACATCCCGGTCTTTCGACCCGTCGTCCTCAACCAGGAGCCGGCAGACCAGGAGGAAATTAGCTTATCTTTGCCCCTTCAAGCAGACGCGCAGGGGCAAATTGAACCCTTGCTGCTGGCGGTTGCCAAAACCAAAAGGGATGAGTGCACAGGCCTCCTTTACCGCCAGCTGGTACCTGTAAACGGGCGCCTGGACTGCCTGGGGGAGCGGGTTTTCAACTGGCTCAGGCTAAGAAAACTGGCCAACAGCGAAAAGAGGATTGCCCTGGTCTTCTACAACTTGCCCCCGGGCAAACAAAATATCGGTGCCCGTTACCTGGCCGTTCCGGACAGTATCCTGAGCATTTTAGACACTTTAAAGGAAAACGGCTACCGCGTGGAAAACGTCCCGGCAACCCCCGCTGAACTGCTTAACCAGATTTATGAAAAGGGGATTAATGTGGGCAGCTGGACCCCCGGCAAGCTGAAAGAGCTGGCGGACAAGGCGACCCTCATCCCGGGGGAAGAATACCGGGAATGGTTCCAAAAGCTGCCGCCAGTCCTCCAGAAGGAGGTGGTGGAAGGCCCCTTTGGTTATTTAGAAGAAATAGCCAGGCTTGCTCTGGCTGAGCATGAGCAGGACGAAGCGGCCAGGGAAATCGCCAGGTGGAAAGACCAGCTGCTAAATGTCCTGGCCGATCAGGAGAAAGCGGCCGAACTGGTGGAAATGGCCGCCCAGACAGTCACCCGGATGGTTTACCTGGGTGGCCACGGGACGGTAGACGAGGAGGTCTATGGTTTGGGGGAGCAGCTGGCCGCCCTCAAAAATGAGTTTTTGGCCCTGCGCTTGCCGGGTTTAACCGGCTGGGGGGAGCCGCCGGGCACGCAAATGACGGTTAAAAGGGAAGGAAAAGACTACCTGGTCATCCCCGGCATTTACTTTGGCAACGTTTTTGTAGCGCCACAGCCATTGCCCGGTTTTGATGACCCCGGGATGCTCTACCACAATCCCGTGATCCCGCCGCCGCACCAGTACCTGGCCTTTTACGCCTGGTTAAACAAAAACTTTCACGCGGTTGTCCACCTGGGTTG
>JAIMBK010000122.1 GCA_023511535.1 Armatimonadota bacterium | reverse complement strand
TTCAACCTGGACTGGGGGCAGGAAAAACTGGTTCCCCAAAATAACGGCCGGCCGAAAATACCGGTTTTGTACTTTACTCAGCTCCTGGGGGCGGCCCTGGAACTGCCCGCCGAAAAGCTCGGGTTCGGGCAGCATTACGTCGACCCCCGGCCGCTCTTATCGGTCGTCGGTCGTCAGATGTCGGACGTCGGAAGATAATGAGTTCTCCATGAGAACGTCCGTTCTCACCATTGATTGTGAAAATTGGGGTGCTAAGGCAGGGAGGCCCCCTAATTCCTGTTTTTAGAGGAGGAGAGTTTATGGCGGAAGAAAAGGAAATGGTAAGCATATCCATTATGGGGAAACATTATCAAGTCCCTTATGGATTAACCATTATGAAAGCCATGGAATATGCCGGCTACCGCTTTATCCGGGGCTGCGGCTGCCGGGGCGGTTTTTGCGGCGCTTGCGGCACGGTTTACCGGAAGCCCGGCGATTTCCGGTTAAAAGTGGGGCTGGCCTGCCAGACCGTGGTCGAAGACGGGATGCACCTCACCCAAATCCCTTTCTATCCCGCCAATAAAGCGACCTATAACCTGGAAGAACTCACCCCCACCCTCTCCACCATCCTGCAGCATTACCCGGAAACGACGCGCTGCCTGGGTTGCAACGCCTGCACCAGAATTTGCCCGCAGGAACTGGAGGTCATGCATTATATTGCCGCCGCCCAGCGCGGGGATATTGAGAAACTGGCCAACATGTCCTTCGACTGCATTATGTGCGGGCTCTGCGCTTCCCGCTGCCCGGCGGAGATCGTCCAGTACAACGTGGCTATTCTGGGCCGCCGGTTATACGGAAGGCACGTTGCACCGCGCGCCGCCCACCTGGCCAAACGCGTCGAGGAAATCAAGGCGGGCAAGTTTGATGATGAAATTGCCCGCCTGATGCAATTGGACCGGACGGAACTGCAAAAATTGTACGATGCCCGCGATATTGAACCTTAAATAAGGAAGGTGGAAGAAATGTATACGCCGGAAATGCTGGAAGCAATTAAAGTGGTGGAAAAAACCAGGGAGAGGCGCCTGAAGGAAACTTTTCCGCGCTTGAAACCGGAGGAAAAAGACCAGCTTTTGCGTTCTTTCCACCCGGATTACATGGCAGGCGCCATGCGGCCGGTAAAGGTCGGCCCGAACAAAGGGGACAGGATGCCCCACGAGCACGTCGACCTCCTGGAAAGCCGCAGCATGCTGGATCCCGATACCTTTTCCCTGGACAAAATCGATTTCGATGTGGACGTACTGGTGATCGGCGGCGGCGGCGCCGGCACCTCGGCGGCCCTGCTGGCCCAGGAAGCGGGGGCGAAGGTGCTGCTGGCCACGAAGCTGCGCCACGGCGACGCCAACACCATGATGGCCGAAGGAGGCATTCAGGCGGCCGACAAGGAAAACGACTCCCCGGCCATTCATTACCTGGACGTGATGGGGGGCGGGGGGTTTCACAACATTCCGGAGCTGGTTGCCGCCCTGGTGAAAGACGCCCCCATTTGCATCCAGTGGCTGGAGAGCCTGGGGTGCATGTTCAGCAAATTTCCCGACGGAACGATGAATACCATCCACGGCGGCGGAACCTCCCGCAAGCGCATGCACTTCGCCCACGACTATTCCGGCGCCGAGATCATGCGCACGTTGCGGGACGAGGCGCGGAACAGGGGAATTCAGGTCATTGAATTTTCTCCCGCCGTCGAGTTGATTTTGGACGAGTCCGGCCAGTGCGCCGGGGCGGTGCTGTATAATCTGGAAACGGAGCAATACCTGGTGGTGCGGGCGAAAACGGTGATCATTGCCACCGGCGGCTCCGGGCGCCTGCACATCGCCGGCTCACCCACCACGAACCACTACGGGGCGACCGCCGACGGGCTGGTGATGGCTTACCGGGCGGGCGCGAAGCTGATTTTCCTGGACGCCACCCAGTTCCACCCGACCGGGGTAGCCTTTCCCGAACAGATCGTCGGTCAGCTGGTGACCGAAAAGGTGCGCGGCCTGGGCGCCCAGCTGGTCAACGCGGACGGCGAGCAGTTTATTTATCCGCTGGAGACCAGGGATGCGGTTTCCTCGGCCATTATCCGGGAATGCCGGGAGCGCCGAAAGGGGATTACCACGCCCAGCGGCATGACCGGCGTCTGGCTCGACTCCCCGATGATCGAGATCATTCACGGCAAGGGCACCATCGAAAAAGAATTGCCCGCCATGTTCCGCCAGTACAAGCGCTTTGACATCAATATGGCGGAGCAGCCCATCCTGATTTACCCAACTCTGCACTATCAAAACGGGGGCATTTTAATCAACGACCGCGCCGAGACGGCGATCCCCAATCTCTACGTAGCCGGCGAGGCTTCCGGCGGGGTCCACGGCCGCAACCGCCTGATGGGCAACTCCCTTTTGGATATTATCGTTTTCGGCCGGCGGGCCGGGAAAAACGCGGCCGAAAGGGCAAAAAGCGTTCAACTGGGAAAATTGTCTTTGGCGCACGTGAAACGCTTCCACGAAGAACTGCAAAAAGAAGGCCTCGGCCAAAATGTAGCGCCGATTTTATTGCCCGATTACCGGGGGAAGGTCAGTTAGGGAAAGGAACAGAGGCACAGAGGCACAAAGGTACAGAGGGACAAGGGCATAGAGGGTCAAAAGAGATAAAGATGCAGGAGGAATAGGCACTAAGGCACAGAGGAAAAAGAGAAAGAGAGGCCGCGCACAGAAGGAAAAGGTGTAAATGGGCGTAGATAAGCGAGGAAAACAGGAAAGCAGATCGAAATCATCAAACAGGAATCAAAGTAAGGGTGGTGAAGTTTCCGGTGAAGCTTTTTGAATATATGGGCAAGGAACTTTTTGCCCGGTACGGCATCCGGGTGCCCCGGGGAAAAACGGCGGCTACGGCCGAAGAGGCCGCCCAGGCTGCTGCCGAAATCGGTGCTCCGGTGGTGATTAAATCCCAGGTTTTAACCGGCAAACGCGGAAAAGGAGGGGGCATTAAGTTCGCCTCCAACCCAAAAGAAGCACAAGAGCTTGGCGCGGCCATTTTGGGAATGACCGTCCAGGGGTACCGGGTAGAGAAGGTGCTGGTTGAAGAACAATTGCAAATAGACAAGGAGCTGTACGTCGCCATTACCATTGACGGCTCGGCCAAAAGGCCCGTGTTGATTGCTTCCGCCCAGGGCGGCATGGATATTGAAGAGGTTCCCGAAGATTTCATCGTGAAAGTGTACATCGATCCTTACCTGGGCGTCCAGCCCTACCTCGCCCGGGAGATTACCCGCCGCCTGGGTTTGAGCGGACCCCCGGCCAAAGAGATGCAACGCCTGCTGCCCCTGCTTTATAAAATTTTCAAGGAAAAGGACGCCGAACTGGTCGAAATTAACCCGCTGGTGATCAGCGGCGAGCAACTCATCGCTGCCGACGCCAAAGTCACCATCGATGACGAAGCCCTCTACCGGCAAAAGGACCTGCCGCGGGTGGAGGAGCGCACCCCGCTGGAAAAAATGGCCCACGACGCCGGTTTGTCCTACGTGCAGCTGGACGGTAACATTGCCGTGATGGCCAACGGGGCCGGCATCACCATGGGCACTCTGGACATCATTCAACACTACGGCGGCTCTCCGGCCAACTTTTTAGACGCCGGCGGAGGTACCGGGATGGAGGGTACGGCTAAAGCGCTGGAGATCCTTTTGGCCACCAGCCCGAAAGTTATTTTAATCAACATTTTTGGCGGGATTACCCGCTGCGACGACGTGGCCAACGCCCTGGCGAAGGTGAAAAAGGAAAAGGGTATTGCCGTGCCGGTGGTCATTCGCCTGGTAGGAACCAATGAAGAAGAAGGAGTACGCATCCTAAAGGAAAACGGTTTTGAAGCCTACCGGAAAATGGAGGAAGCGGCCGCCAAAGCGGTAGAACTGGCCGGTTGAGAAGTGGGAAGTGAGAAGTTAGAGGTGAGATAAATTCTCATCTTTGTTCAGGGAAGTTGCCCATGAGAACTACCGTTCCCCCTGTTAATTATGAAAATTGAGGCACCAAGGCACAAAGGCATAAGGGGAAATGCATAGACGACCGGGAATACTTACTATGTGCCTTTGTGCCCGGAAACTTTGTGCCTGCTTTTTAGAGGGAGTTCCCCATGACGAACTTCCGTTCTCTCCATTAATCATGAAAATAGGGGCGAAACTTATGCTATACTACCG
>JAIMBK010000121.1 GCA_023511535.1 Armatimonadota bacterium | reverse complement strand
TTGCCCAGACAAAGAACTGGCGGGGCGTTTCCGGGACCATCACCTTCGACCGGGACCGCGAACCGGTCAAAAGCCCGCTCTATTTGATGGAAGTTAAAGAAGGACGTTTTGTGATCAAGGCGGTCATTCCGGCCGGTTTGGATTCCCGACATCCTCCGGGGAGCTAAGAGTTTATGATGAAAAGGCCAGGCTTCAACCAGATCATAATTATTGTTTTCTATTTAACCCTCTGTATTTTTCTGGTGGGATTCAATTTGTCAAAGCCGCGGGTGCTGGTGATCCACAGTTATGACCCCGATTACTCATGGGTCGGGGATGTGAATAAGGGGATCAACGAGGTTTTGGGCAAAAAGCCCCTCTCGCTTAAATATTTTTACCTTGATATCAGGAGACACCCGGACACCGGTTATATGACTAACGCGGGAATTGCGGCAAGAAACCTCGTCAACAAATGGAAGCCCGGCGTGATCATCGCCGTTGACGACGAAGCGCAGATGCTGGTGGGCAAGTATTTTGTAAACCACCCTTCCATTAACATTGTTTTTGCCGGCGTGGAAGGTATCCTTGAGGAGTACGGGTACGACTCGGCCGTCAATGTAACGGGTATTTTTGAAAAAATACAACTGGACGCCCTGCGGGATACCATGGTTCAGATCCTGCCGGAGGGCCGCAGGCGCATCGCGCATATTTCCGACGCTTCCCAGCCGGCGCTTTTTTCCGGCGGGGAGATTAACTCCTACACCTGGAAACCCCTGGAGTTAAAGGACTCCACCAGGTGCCGGACCTTTGACGACTGGAAAAAAGCCGTCCTCCAGGCGCAGGACAATGCGGACATTCTTTTGTTGACCGACTATCATTCCATCCGGCGCTCCCCCACGGACAAATCCATCGTACCGCCCCGGGAGATTATCCAGTGGACGGAACAAAATTCCAGACTGCCAGGGATCAGCTACCGGGAAGCATACGTGGAGGACGGGGGAATGATGGCGGTTTGCGCCTCCCCCCTGGAGCAGGGCCGGGCGGCGGCGGAAATGGCCCTGGAAATCGTTGAAAAGGGAGTAAAGCCGCTGGATATCTTTTTCCGGGAAAACCGGTTGTACATCGTGCACATCCGGGAGTCCGGGGTCAAATCCCATCACATCACCATGCCTGGGATGTTAGAAGCCTTCGCCAGGGCCACCGGTCATTATTATTAATCCGGGGAACATTTTCACCCCGGTAATTAATTTTTCCGGAGGATACCCAAAATGGAGTCAGAGATCATGGAAATCACCGGCAGGTTGCAGACCATCCCTCCTTTTTCCACCTGCCCGCCCAGGTTACTGGCCAGGTTGATTCCCAGCGTAACCTTGAAGGAACTTAAAGAGGGGGAATACCTTTTCCGCTCGGGGGCGCCCGCCGGTGAATTGTACTTTGTCAAGGAAGGCCGCATAAAACTGGTCTCCGGCAACCAGACGGTGGACGAAGTTGCCAATGGTTTTGTAGGCGAGGAAACAACCGCCGGCGCCGAATATTACCTTTCCGACGCCGTCGCCGCTTCCCCGGCCGTGGTTTTGTCCCTGCCCCGGAGGGCGCTGGAAAGTTTTTTGGACACTCCCGGGGTGAAATCCAATTTCATGTCATCCCTTTTCAACCATTATTTCCGGGAAAAACCGGACCGTCCTGCCGCCGGTCCGCCTCCCAATCCGGTCGAAACCGAAGGCGCCGGGTACATTCCGGGATGGATTGCCGCCTTTCTGGCGCCTTCCCTGATCATGTTTTTCGGTGCCGGCGCAGGGCTTGACTTAAACGGCCGGCTTTTCCTCAGCGCTTTTTCCGTGGCCGTGGTGATGTGGGTTTTCAGGCTGACTTCAGCGGATTTTATTCCCTGCATTCTGGCCCTTCTGGCAACACTGTTTTTGGGCCTGGCGCCTCCCCAGGTGGCTCTCTCCGGTTTTGCCTCCGGAAGCTTTTTCATGGCCCTGAGTGTATTCGGGCTGGGCGCCGTCCTGGTTTCATCGGGCATTTCTTACCGCGTTATCCTGATAACCTTGAAATACATACCCCGATCCAGCTTTTGGTGCCCTTTTTCCATCTTTTTCACGGGGTTCTTATTGACCCCCCTGGTCCCGAGCCCCGGCGGCCGGGTAAGCATCCTGTCCCCGCTGCTGCTGGACATGGCCGAAGTCCTGGGCTACAAACCGGGAAGCAGGGAGGCAACCAACCTGTCCGCCGCCGCCCACACGGGGGTGACGTTTTTTTCAACCACATTTTTAAGCGGAAGCCCTTTCAACTTTCTAATTTTCGGCCTTCTGCCCCTGCAGGTGCGGGAACAGTTCAGCTGGGAGTACTGGGCCCTGGCGGCGGCGGTTACCGGGGCCGTGATGTTCGGTTTTTACATTTTAATCATTGCGCTGGTTTACCGGCGCGGGTCTCCCCCCAACTGGTCCAGGGAGCGGGTAAAGGCCCAGCTGCAAGTCCTCGGGCCGCTGAGCATGAGAGAATGGGCGGCGATTACCGGTATCGTCCTTTTTGTGCTGGGGCTCGCCACCTCCTCCATCCACAAGGCGGACACCCCCTGGGTCGGAATGGCGGTTTTATTCCTGTTCCTGGCCCTGGGGCTTTTTGGCGGGGAAGAGTTCCAAAGGGACATCAACTGGCCCTTCCTGATCTATCTGGGCGGCCTCATCAGCCTGGTGAACACCATGTCCTATGTGGGACTGGACCGGTGGGTCGGCTCTCACCTGTACTGGATGACCGGCTATATGGACAGCAGTTTTCCCCTGTTTGTACTGTTGCTCTGCCTCGGCGTCGTACTGGTCCAGTTGCTGATCCCTTACGGCACCACCGTGGCCGTTTTTGCCACGGTCTTTATTCCCGTGGCCCAGGCGTCGGGAGTAAACCCCTGGCTGACCGGCTTCATTATTATTTTTATGGCCGACGGCTGGTTTTTCCCTTATCAATCCGGCACCTACCTGTTTTTCAGGGAACTGGCGAATAAGAGATCTCTCTTCAACGAACGCTCCCTGCTGGCGTTTAACGCCCTGACGGTTGCCGTGCGGCTGGCGGCTGTTTTTGCCTCGCTGCCTTACTGGAAGCTGCTGGGGCTGGTTTAAACCGTTATTTTTTTCAACCAGTCCAGCAATTCTCTGCCGGTTAAAACGGCAAATATGTCGATTGCCCGGAGTGACTGACTTTGCAGGCGCCCGGCTGACCGGGGGGTTGGTTATGATGGCAATAAAAAAAGCCCGGCCCGGTGGCAGAGGCTGCCATGATATAGGCCGCCCCCGGCAATACGCTCCATGATGACTTTGGGGCGGGTTTCAATGCTCCCGCACCCCCGGAAACTGTCGCCGGGTAATTCATGTCCGCCCTCTTTTCACACAAGAGACGCCCATGTCGCGAAAGCGGCTCTGCGCGGAGGAATGAAAAAAGAAAAACTCCGGGGGTTTCCCGGAGTTGGTCGTTATTACCAGAAATCTTTATTGTTTTAATTCTTAACCCGTATTATCGCGGCATGACTGATTCTCTGCAACTCCGGCTCATCTGCGCCTCGCTGCGGCTGATTTCATTATACATAAAAATCCAGATCATCCAACCTTAACTGAACTTTAAATCCGCCTCAAAATCTGCTTTATTGCGGTAATTTGTTGTACAACCTCAAAAAGGATGCCTCAAAAGATTCGGGACGACCCCCTTTATCATTAAGATATATAATGACAAAATAGACGACAAATATTCCATGTTTGCCATATGTTTTTTAATTTCTTGTATGAAAATAGGATTCAGAAGAGAAATCCCTGTGAAGAGATGTGTAATATTTTTTGACCGGGATCGTATTAACAACTGGAGGATAAAAAGGAAATTTTTTAGCGAATTTAAAATGCCGGCGGTGTGGGAGCTGAATCAGGTGGAAAAACAACACAAATATTTGTTGATATTGGTAATGCTGCTAACCGTGTTTATCCTGCCGGGGTGCCAAACCGGCGCCACCCGGAAGGAAACGAACGAACAACCGGTACATGGCGCGGAAGATACCATAAAAATCGGTTTTCTGGGGAACAAGAACGGTTACGGGGGCAGCGAGTGCCTGAAAGGCATCCGGCTGGCCGTTGACGACATTAACAAGACCGGCGGCCTGCTAGGTAAAAAAGTGGAACTGATTGAAGGGGACCACGGCGGCAACTCTTCCGAAACCGTCAGGGTCACCCAAAGCCTGGTGGACCGGAAAGCGGCGGTGAT
>JAIMBK010000120.1 GCA_023511535.1 Armatimonadota bacterium | reverse complement strand
CTTTTCCCGCAGGCCGCGCTGGAAGGAAAGCCCTACCCCATCCGGGCCGGGATTGTGACGGCCGCCAACCCGGTCGTTTCTTTCCCTGCCGCGCACCGGTTTAAAGAGGCATTCGCCAGCCTGGACTTTCTGGCGGTGGTCGATCCGTTCGTTACCGAAACGGCTGAACTGGCGGACGTGGTTTTGCCGGCCTGCACCTTCCTGGAAAAAGGTGGCCTGGCCTATGTTTACGGGGTTGTCCACGGTGAACCCTACGCCATGATCCACCGGAAGGTAATCGAACCGGTGGGCGATTCCTGGCCCGACTGGAAGATCTGGAGCGAACTGGCCCGGCGCCTGGGCCTGGGCGAATACTTCCCGTGGCAAAGCGAGGAAGAGGTAATTGACGCTTTAGCGGGCGAATTAAAAGATAAATTAAAGGCCAACCCTTTAGGTGCCTACTACGGAGAAAAAGAATATTTCATTCACCAGCGGAAAAAACTAAACACGCCCAGCGGAAAGGTGGAACTTTATTCCCAGACCTTGAAAGATCACGGCTACGATCCGCTGCCGGTTTACCTTGAACCGGGGCAAAGCCCGGTGAACACCCCCGAACTGGCCAGGCAGTATCCGCTCATTTTAATCAGCGGCGCCCGCGTTCAGGAATTCACCCACACCCAGCAGCGCCAGGTACCCGCGTTACGCAACCGCCATCCGGAGCCCCTGGCGGAAATCCACCCGGTTACCGCCGCCCAATACGGGGTTGCCGACGGCAGTCTGGTTCGGATTGAAACAAAAAACGGCCGGATTCAGCTCCGCGTCCGGACCACCGAAGACATTGCTCCCGGCGTGGTCAGCGTCCCTCACGGGTGGGCGCACGCCAACGTCAATCTCCTGGTGGACATGGACGAACTGGATCCGATTACCGCTTACCCGGATTTTAAGGCGGTCCTCTGCCGCCTCGTACCGATCGGCAAGGCGCAGTCCTAAAAAGATCATTTTGAATAACGTTTCGGTTGGTTCTCTGGATACGTTCGGCTTAAAAATTTGATTACGAATACGACGCGGCAGGGCAGCTGCACATGGTACCGGCCAGGACACCCAAGCAAAAAGGAATTAAAATTGAAAGCATGGGTCTGAAGAAGCTGGCCTGAAGGAAGGAAAATTCCTGATATCTACCATCTACGGGGCTCAATGCCCCGTTATTTTTTTCCCCCCCAAAATTTCGAGCTGGTTGTCCGCGTGTTAAACCGCGATATTTCTCTTTTACTTTCATTAATCTTACCACCTCACCGGTCCTGATTTTGGTGAACTCGCTTACAAATGTTGCTGTTCGTCCTGTTGACCCCGCGCCGGAAGTGTTCGTCCACCCGGTAACGCTGCTCCGGCGGTTACCTTGAAGGGCAAAATATTGTCTGATTTGTTTACACTGTATGAAATATTAACATCAGCAAAAGTATTTGGGGGCAGGCAGCCCGGTCAATCCGCCCACACCTGCTGGCATAAAAATTGCAGTAGGTGTTAAAATGCAACCTTCCCCTCGTGAAGGAAAACCCGGGCGAAACCAGGGTGTATTATCCAGGGGGCCAAAACCCTGACCAGTACCGGAACGGCTTGCAAAATTTGCACCTGCTTTCTATTCTCCAGCGGTGACGGGGAATTTCGTCATCCGGGAAGCCTGGTGACCGTTTCAAGAGCTTTTCGATCAGGTTACTTTTTCAAAGATAGGGCATAGGGGTGTTTAAAAATGAGGTACGCAGAGACAGGGTATAATTTAGAAATTGATTTATCCCGGGGAAACATTGAGAGGGTAGAAACCGACCCAAGATTAACGGAACTTCATCTGGGGGGTCAGGGCACTGCCGCGAAGATATTATGGGACAGGGTACCTCCCGAAGTCGAACCCTTTTCTCCCGACAATCTGCTGATCTTCAGCGCCGGTCTTTTATGCGGCACACCTGTTCCCGGTGCCAATCGTACCGCTGTGAATACCTTTTCTCCCCAGACGAACTTACTCGCCCATTCATTAATGGGGGGGTTTTTCGCGCCGGAACTGAAATATGCCGGTTACGACAAAATAGTCATCCGCGGCAGGGCCCCCGACCTGGTTTATTTGTGGATAAACAATGACCGGGTGGAAATACGTGACGCCACTCATCTCCGGGGGAAAGGCGCTCAAGAAACGGCAGCCCTCATTAAAGAGGAACTGAAGGAACCGAACGCCCAGGTGGCCGCTATCGGCCTGGCCGGTGAAAACAGGGTCTATATGGCCAGTATCGAACACGCCAACTCCAGCGCCTCGCGGGGACCGGGTCCGGTCATGGGAGACAAAAGGTTAAAGGCGATCGCTGTGCGCGGGACAAAGGACATCAATATCGCCCGGCCGGCTGAACTTTATGAGATGTTCCTCCGCCTGAGGAAGGAAATTTACGAGAACCCGCATGTCGGGGATTGGATGGCGGTCGAGGATGACGACAGCTTCCACCACGACAATTTCGCCTGGGGCAATGCGCGTGTGCGCAGAAAGGGTTATTGGAACAAGGAACTCGAAGCACGGTGGGCGGCATTGACGCGAAAGGTCCGGGACCGGCTAACGGGCTGCTATAACTGTCCCAAGCAGTGCCATCTTGTAATTTCCTGGCCGGGACGGCAAAGATATTTCCTGAAATGCTTTGGGAAAGATACTTATCATATGGCGGCCTTTAAAGAGCTGGACTTCAGTTACGAAATACTTGGGGTTACTCAGGAGTATGGACTGGACTCCTACTCAACGCCGCAAGTCCTGGCCTTCGCCATTGAACTTTACGAAGCCGGCATTTTGACTGACCAGGACCTGCCGGGATTTCCGGCGGACAGCGGGGAGAGATTTTATTATCTCATTGAAAAAATTGTCCGGCGGGAAGGGATTGGAGATGTATTGGCCAACGGTGTTTATTGGGCGGCCCGCCAGATTGGCAGGGGTGCAGAAGAATATGACCATAATACCATAAAAAAATTCGAGCAGTTACCCATCAAGCTGGGAAAGTTGAACCCTCCTTATTTCCTCATGTATGCCACCGGCGAAAAGATGAGTATCACCCAGATTGAGGGATCCTTTCCCCAGGACCCTCTTCCCACCAGGGAAGAGAGAGAAAAGTTTGTCAGCGAATGGGTTGCCGTCCCGGATGATAAGTTTAAACAAATTTTTCTGGAATGGGAAAAACGTGAACAATTATCTATTGAGGCATCCTGTGCCATTTGTGATTGGAATGAGATGATGCATTACATTGATGACGCCGTCGGGCTTTGCGGATTTCTATCGTCATTCCGGGGCCAATTTGGCGGGAAGCCCGTTTACCACACAAATAACTTACCACATATAATCTCTCTTGCGACCGGGATGGACCTTGATAAAGACGGACTATGGGAAACAGGCAGAAGGAACCGGAATCTGGTGAGGGCCCTTAATGTAAGAAGGGGCTTAAGAAGAAAAGACGAACGTCCTCCGGAGGACCACTGGAAGATAAGGGACCCTGAATTCGAGCAAAAGCTTCTTGACGCGTATTATGAATTCAAGGGGTGGAACAATGATGGCATTCCTACCAGGGAGACGCTTGTTAAACTGGACCTGGACTACGTGAGCGAAGATTTTCTGCAGAGAGGAATCTTGACCGGCAACGAAGGTACTCCCTCCCAAGAGACTTCGGCGGAAAAAGACGAAGAACTAAAGTCAAGGGGGTGCTAACCGTGAGGGGTGAGCTGAAAAAGAAAATAGTGAAAAGAATAAAAGTTAATCTTGACAAATGCAACGGCTGCCGGGCCTGTGAGATAGCCTGCTCCGCATTTCACGCCAGGCCGAAATACAGCAGCGTTAATCCGGCCAGATCCCGGATTCGGGTGGTTGTGGATCTGCTGAATGATGAATATGTTCCGATCCGTGCCTGTGATTATACGAAAGCCGGATGTGACGGCAGGCGCGTTTATACGATTAACGGAAAGGAATACAGCGAGTGCAGCTTCTGCGGGACTGTCTGCCCCACCAGGGATTTGTTTAAAGAACCCGATTCCGGCCTCCCGCTTAAATGCGATCTGTGCGAAGACGATCCGCCGCAAAAAGAACCCTTGTGCGTTCAGGCGTGCCAGCTTGGTGCCCTGATTTACGAAGAGAAGGAAGAAGAGGAAGTCGAAGAAGAAGTGAAACCGGACGAGATGGAAATAGGTTTGCAGTCACTTGTAGACAGGTACGGAATACAGAAGCTGGCGGATTCGTTTGTCCGAATGCTCCAGAAGAACTAAAACATTAAGGTGAATGAAATCATGGAGACCGTAACTCCCTTCAAAGAAGTAATCGAGGAGATCAGACAGAGCGGCGGAGACGCCGTCAAATTCTGCTACCAGTGCGGAAAGTGCGATACTGTTTGCCCCTGGAACAGGGTCCGCTCCTTCAGTATGCGCAGGCTGATCCGCGAGGCCGTCTTCGGTTTGACGGAAATAGAGCACGAAGAAATCTGGCGCTGCACCACCTGCGGAAAGTGCCCGGCAGTTTGCCCCCGGGACGTAAAGCAGATCAATAACATGGTGGCTCTGCGCAGGATCGCGACGGGATACGGCGTTTTTCCCGGCGGGGTCAAGCCCGTCCGCACCGTAACCGCGGGCCTCAC
>JAIMBK010000119.1 GCA_023511535.1 Armatimonadota bacterium | reverse complement strand
CTTGGGAGATTCAATGCACATGGAGCAGTCGTTGGTGGGAAAGGTCTTGTCCAGCTGGGCCATGTGGCCGCCGATGGTCGGTGATTTCTCCACCAGGTAAACTTTAAAACCGGCCGCGGCCAGGTCAAGGGAGGCTTGAATACCGCTGATCCCTCCCCCGACGACCATCACGTCGCCAAAATCACTGCCGGCAAGACTTTGCCAAATCCTTTCCGTTGGCAATTCCACTTTTGATCACCTCATCAGGTTTTAATTACCAGTTCTGGCCAGGTTCGCCCGGGAAGCCTTCCGCCGACTACCGCCGGGAAGATACCGGCCAGCTGAAAACGCGGATCGAGGCCTTTCCGGAAATGGTCAGGACAGGGAAATCCATTTTTCCCGGTCGGCTTTTCTTGCTAATTATATATAAAAATGATTAATCTTTAAAATAAATATTTTTTATGATCCGACCGGGTACTATTATACCTGCTTATCGGCGGAGCTTCTTGCTGTTAGGGAGGATTACAACTGGCCGGGCAATGTGCTCAACATCGTGGAGCGGATGGTGGTCACCAGCAAGGGGGATATTCTGGGTGTAGCGGAGCTTCCGGTTAAAAATCAGACACTCATGCTGTCAGTGCAGCACCAGCAGAGGATGAAAATTAGCGGTTTTTCATAGCAGGCGCACCCAAAGGCACTAAGGCACTAAGGCACACAGGCAAAAGGAGCCGGGGTTAAAAGTTTTTTTACTTCGGAGAAAAGATTTTTGGATTAAACCATGGAATAAAAACGGCAAGGGCTTCCATCTTCGGAACCCTTGCCATTTCTCGCTTTCCTGGTGGACCGTGAGGGAATCGAACCCCCAACCTGACGATTTCAAGGCGTACGTTTTAGTTAATCTCATTAAGTATCAAAATGCAGCATTATCAAGCCTTTCAGCGAATGTATTTCTCTTCCAATGGCATGTTTTTTTATCGTTTTTCATCTTTATTGCAGTAAGATTGCTGTAAAACTTAAATCAGCTATCCCAGACAGGACAAGGGTTTGCGGGTATCATTGCAGTAAAGTCCGAACCTACCACACCACCTGGCGGGAGGGTAATTCAACATATTCAGCTGCGGAAGTTGGAATCGGCAAAGGCAACCCATCTTCTTTAAGCCCTGCCAGGTGCATTTCTAATGCTCTGGTTAACCTGCGCAGGGTTTCTTCTATGGTTTTGCCCGTGGCCACACAACCGGGAACGTCCGGCAAATAAGCCGAATAGTTGTCTGGCCCTTGTTCAATTACAGCAAGATATTTCACCTTAATCATCGCCTTTCTTTTGTAATTTGGCTTGCCTTAAGATACTGGCTAAAGTCTTAGGGTGCAGCGTTTCCCCCAGCTTGCCTGCAACCGTCACCCGTCCTGGTTTTGTCGGGTGCTTGAATTGCCTGTGACTTCCTTCCTGATTAACCAGGTACCAGCCATCTTCACGAAGCAGCCTGAGCACTTCTTTAACTTTCATCCTGATTCCTCTTGTTATATATAAACTATGGTTACTCACACTATAACAGGCACATGATTACTGTACAACCCCATACTTTCTTAGAAGCTTCAGAGCTTCTTTATAAGTTTCGTCCTTTCTCAAATCTACATAAAGGAACATAATTTCTGGTTCTTCGGGAGGTTCATCCCAAATATCCGGCTTTTCTTCAGAAAGAACATATAAAATACGGATTTTGCCGCTTTTAAATTTACGAATGCCGGAAAGCTCATGTTTAAAAAATCCGAAAGAAAAAGGGGCTAAATAGTTATCACCTCTTTGGTCGTTCCAAAATATCTGTTATTTCTTCTGGCAACAGCTCTCTTCCGCACCTTTCTTCAAGAAAAGTGAGGAGGCACAAGGCGAATAGACTGCTTCTGTCTGCCTCCTTTTGTGGAAAGAAGCTTTTCTTTCCAGCCGACGGATGAAATCCGCCTTCGTTCATGAGCCAGCCTATCATTTCAATGTGCTAAAGATAAAGGCTAAACCGTGACCTTCCAGGTAAACCTCGCTACCTGTATCGTCAATGCCGACAGCTATCCAGCCATCCTCCTGCCCGCTTTTTTTATTAGAACAGAGCAGGTAAAGAACCAGGTTAAGACCTTTTTCAAGTAAAGTTAAATTCATTTTCTCCTCACCGTGTCGCTAAGGGCACTATATGTTTTTAGAATACAAAATTCCGTAAGGTACTGCAAGGGGGAGTTTAAAAGTGCGTGAACTTTTGAAGCCTACGGAAAAGCTGTCGTTGACCCCTCAGGAAATAATGGCAGCTACTGGCATTGGTAAAATCGAACTGGGCGAGGACTTGAAGCTGGTCAGCGAACGGCTGGGCCACACCAGCATCAGCATAACGGCGGACATTTACGGCCACCTGTCAGAAGGCAGACAAAAAGAGGCGGCCAGGAAGATTGATACCCTCCTGGCCGACGCACTAACATAAAACCGTTTTCTCAAATTTTTCTCAATTTAGCCCTGAGAAAGACTAATGGCACGGACTTCCACCCCCGGAACCCTTGCCATTCTTAATTTCCCTGGTGGACCGTGAGGGAATCGAACCCCCAACCTGACGATTAAGAGTCGCCTGCTCTACCAGTTGAGCTAACGGTCCACATTATACCTATTCCAACTTCTAACTTTCTGCCTCAAACCTCCAAAATGGTCGGGATGGGGGGATTTGAACCCCCGTCCTCTTGCTCCCAAGGCAAGCGCGCTGGCCAAGCTGCGCCACATCCCGTCACCCTGGGAGTCCTCAGCAAGCTTCCAGGATTTTTTTAATGTTGGGAACGCAGCTAACACAGTTTTAGTATAGCATAACGGCTTCCTTTTGACAACCACCCGGAGAGAATTTTTGTGATCGGGCAAGATTTTTCCGGAAAAATATATTCCATGGCACAGAGGCCCAAAGTAAAATATTCAGGTCACCTCTGTTTTGCCGCGCCGTTTTTGAAAAACAAGGCGCCCACCGGGCAAAAATGCACGCACTCCCCGCAGCCGGTGCATTTCGATTCGGCCAGCGGAACGTTTTCAAAGGTGGTCACCCGCCGCTCGAACCCCCGGTAGGCAAAGCCCAGCGCCCCCACCCCGGCGCGCTCGCGGCAGGCCCAGACGCAGCGCCCGCAGAGCACACACTTGTTCGGGTCGTAGGTAAACAGGGGATGGCTGTCGTCCACGGGCAGGTTTCTTTCGAAAGGTTCCAGGCGCGTGAGTTTAAGCCGCAGCTTCCGCTCCCGGGCGATTTTTTGCAGTTCGCAGGCCCGGTTTTTCGGGCACCGGGCGCATTCCAGGCGGTGGGCGGAAAGCAGCAGCGCGAACCCTGTCTGCACCAGCCTGTCTACCCGCGGGCTCCGGGTGTGCACCACCATTCCTTCCCGGACGGTTTCCGTACAGGCGGTCACCGGCCGGGGGTATCCCTCAATTTCCACAAAGCAAAGCCGGCAGGAGGCGGTGGACCCGTGACCGTTGCCGCCGGCCTCCCGGATGGCGCAGAGGTGCGGGATGTAGATCCCGTTGTCCAGCGCCGCCCAAAGGAGCTTTTCTCCTTCCCCGGCGGTGATTGATTTGCCGTCGATGGTAAGCGTGACGGTTCCTTTGCGCATATTGCAGGCAGGTTTTTCATCTGCCGCCCCGCCATGCCGGTGCCGGAACTTCACCTGCGGGACACATTTTTCCCTCGGCCGGGGGCAAGAAAACCTGCGTTACTCCTTTCCTTTTGCATATTCGGCCGGCAGTTCCGGCGGGGACAGCTTAATGACGGCCTTGTACTGGGGCGGGCAGGCGTCCAGACAACTCTTGCACTTGACGCATTTTGCCTGGTCGATTACCTTGATCCTGTCCTCGTTGGTGTAAATAGCTTCCACGGGGCAGCCGCCCACGCAGGCGTCGCAGGACCGCTCGCATTTTTCCGGCAAAATGTAGTAGGCGATTAAATCCTGGCACATCAGGGCCGGGCAGCGGCGCTCCTTGATGTGCGCCTCGTATTCGGAGCGGAAGTAACGGATGGTGCTGAGCACCGGGTTGGGAGCGGTTTTGCCCAGGCCGCAAAGCGAACCGGCCTTGATGTCTTCCGCCAGTTCTAAAAGAAGGTCGATGTCCCCCGGTTTCCCCTGTCCTTTGGTGATTTTTTCCAGGATATTCAGCATGTGCTTTGTCCCCAGGCGGCAAAAAGTGCACTTCCCGCAGGATTCCTTCTGGGTGAAGTCCAGGAAGAAGCGGGCGATTTCCACCATGCAATCGTCTTCGTCCAGGACGACCATGCCGCCGGAGCCCATCATGGCCCCGGCCCCGCTTAAAGAGTCGAAGTCGATGGGCATATCCAGGGCGCTTTCCGGCAGGCAGCCGCCGGAGGGCCCCCCGATCTGCACCGCTTTAAAATTCTTGCCGCCGGGAATCCCGCTGCCCACGTCGAAAATAACCTGGCGCAGGGTGGTCCCCATGGGCACTTCGGCCAGGCCGGTGTTGGTTATTTTGCCGGCCAGGGCGAAGACGGCCGTGCCGGGACTGCCCGGGGTGCCGGTTTCCTTGAACCATTCCGCGCCTTTGTTGAGAATCGGCGCGATGTAGGCCAGGGTTTTCACGTTGTTGATGACCGTGGGCCGGCCGTTTAACCCGGAAACGACCGGAAAGGGCGGGCGGTGCCGCGGGATGCCCGGGTTTCCTTCCATGGAGGCGATCAGGGCGGTTTCCTCGCCGCAGACAAACGCCCCGGA
>JAIMBK010000012.1 GCA_023511535.1 Armatimonadota bacterium | reverse complement strand
CGGCGGCTTCAAAGGCTTTTTCGGAAATGTCCACGTTAGGGCGCCTCCTCCCGCACGTCGATCTTTCCGGTTACTGCGGCAGAATGGTGAGATATTATAAAAATTATATCCAGAGACGTGGGTGAGCAGCGGGGTCAGGTTTTCCAGCTTATTTTTAAACCGCTCGTATTTTTCCAGCACCTGAGCCTTGCTTTTTTCCAATACGCAGTCAAGGCGGCGCAAAACCGTCAGCGGCAAAATCACGTCGGCATATTCGCTCTGCTTGTAATCACCGCGGAGCAGTTCCGCTATGCTCCAGATAAAAGCAACTTTTTCTTGAAAATTGTTCATTATCCGGATCCCTCAACCGGCATTATACCACATTTTTCTTATCTGGTAAATTTTAAGTTCCAAGAAAAAAGAACGGTATCTGGAAAAAGTTTCGATTACCGGAATAAGTTAATTTTACCCCGGCATCTGTTTAGCGGCCACCATGGCCTGGCCCAGGGAGAGGCCGCCATCGCCCGGCGGGACCTGGCGGTGGCGGTAGACGGTGAAGCCGTGGTTCTGCAGGACGTATTTCGCCGCGCCGGTGAGGTAACGGTTCTGCCAGGTGCCACCGCTCAACACGACCCGGGAAAGGCCGGTTCTTTCCCGGACGCGGCAGGCCGCTTCCACCACCATGGCAATGACTGTGTCGTGGAACCGTTTAGCGATGGCCGGAGCGGGAACACCGGCGTCAATGTCGGCAAGGATCTGGGCGAAGACGGGCGCCGGATCGATGACTGGGCCTTGAAAAGCGAAGGGGTATGGTTGCAGGTCGAGGGAAAAACCGGAAACGGCGCCGGAAGGGGAGGGGGTGTCGCCGGGAAAGATGAGGGTGTGGGCAGGGGGGAAGGGGGTACCGGCAGGGGGAGCGGGACTGCCAGCAGAGGGGGAAGAAATGTTACCGGAAGAAGCGGGGGCGCCAGCAGAAAAAGCAGGGGTGGCGGCGGGGAAAGCGAGAACGCCGCCGGAAGAACCGGGGGCGGCGGCAGGGAAGGCGGAGGCACTGGCGGGCTCGACCGGTCCGGAGGGAAACCAGGGCGTCAGGCTGCCCAGCGTGGCCGCCGCCTGCCCTTCGTAGGTGTTTTCAAAACACACTCCCAGCAGGGCCGCCACGGCGTCAAAAAACCGCCCGCAGCTGGAAGCCGGGGGAGAATTCAAACCGCCGGCGAGCATTTTTTCTGCCAGCGCCAGTTCCCGCCCCCGGTCGCCGAAAAGGCGCCGCACCGCCTCTCTTCCCCTTTCCCCCAAAAAAGTGATCAGGTAAGCCGCGGCGGTCAGCCAGGGGTTCCGGACGGCCCGTTCGCCGCCGGGCAGGGGGACGTAAGCCAGGTGGAATTCCCGGTGAAATTCCCGGTAGTCCCCGCGCAGCACTTCAAACCCCCAGAGGCGCCCGTCCACCCCGTAGCCGGTGCCGTCCAGGATAATCCCGATCACTTCTTCGTCAAGGCCGTTTTCCGCCATACAGGAAGCCAGGTGGGCGTGGTGGTGCTGGACGCCGGGGTGCCGCCGGATGCCCAGCCTTGCCGCCAGCTCGCCGGCCAGCCGGGCTGACCGGTATCCGGGGTGGAGGTCGGCGGCAACCACCTGGGGTTTGATCCCGACCAGCCGGCAAAAATTTTCGATGCTTTGCTCCAGATTTTCCTGCCCCTCCAGGAAATCTACTTCGCCGATGTGCTGACTCAAGTAAGCTTTACCTTCGCCGAACAGGCAAAAGGTGTTTTTCATTTCTCCGCCGATCCCCAGTACCGCCGGTGCTCCGGGAGCCGCCGGGACGGCCAGGAGCTGCGGCACATACCCCCGGGAGCGGCGGAAAAACAGCGTTTCCCCGTCCACCACGGCGGTCACGGAATCGTCGCAGCGGTTAATAATTTCCCGATTGTGCAGCAAGAAATAATCGGCGATTTCCCCCAGTTCCGCCAGGGCCTGCCGGTTATCCGTCACCAGGGGCAGATCGCTTTTGTTCCCGCTGGTCATCACCAAAACGGGCGGTCCCGCCTGCAAAAGGAGCAGATGCAAAGGGGTATAAGGGAGCATTACGCCAAGGGAGTCCAGGCCGGGGGCCAGTTCCGGCGGAAGGGGGGAGTCCGGCCTTTTACGCAGCAGGACGATGGGCGCCGCCGGGGAGCGGAGGAGTTCGGCCTCTTCTGCCGCAACGGAACAGTGGCGCTCCACGGTGGCCAGGTCCCGGCACATAAGCGCAAAGGGTTTGGCCGGGCGATTTTTTCGCCGGCGCAGCTCCAGGACGGCTTCCCGGTTGGCCGCGGCGCAGGCCAGGTGAAACCCTCCCAATCCTTTGACCGCCAGGATGTACCCTTTCTGCAGCAGCGCCCCCGCCGTCTCCGGCCAGTCCGCCCCCGTCGCTACGGGGCACCCTTTCCGGTCCACCAGCTCCACCTGCGGGCCGCACGCCGGGCAGGCCACCGGCTGGGCGTGAAAGCGCCGGTCGGCGGGGTCGTGATATTCCCGGGCGCAATCCGGGCACATGGCGAATACGTTCATGGCCGTCCGGTGGCGGTCGTAGGGGAGCGCGCGGATGATGGTAAAGCGGGGACCGCAGTTCGTGCAGTTGGTAAAGGGGTAGCGGTAGTGGCGGTCGGCGGGGTTGGCCAGTTCCCGGCGGCAGTCCGGGCAGAGGGCCACGTCCGGCGGGGCCAGCGCCTTCCCGTCCGCCTGGCCGCGGCTTTGCCGGATGGTGAAGTCCCTCTCGCCTACAGGCGGCAGCACCTGTTTTTCCACCCGATCAATGCGGGCGAGCGGCGGCGGGCTGCCCGCCAGTTTCCGGACAAAAGCGGCAACTGCTTCCGCTCTCCCTTCAACTTCAATCATCACGCCCTCACCGTCGTTATACACCTTACCGCCCAGACGGTAAGCGCGCGCCAGATTAAAAACAAAGGGGCGAAAACCCACGCCCTGCACGGTGCCGCTGACTTTTAACCGGTAGCGGACGGCCTTCTCCGACACGGGACCGACCCCTTTCGCAACGATTACGATCTGGCGCTCCTCGAAACATTAACCAGGCCAAATCATTATTCTGCAAGTAAATTCTCAACATCTATGTTAATGTTAACTATATCAGATAATTTATACCTGACACTTACATCTAAAATCTCTACCCCGACCAAGTTTCCTTTCTCATCAAAGTCCAGAACAACGCCCTCTTCAACTTCCTTACTTTTCGCCACATAACCTTCTTTGATGGAAAAATAAAGAGCATCTGCATCCTTTCTATACTCAATCCTCATCACTTTTCTCCCCGTATCCATCTCATTCCTGGCTTACATTATAAGGTCTAACATATTCTTGGTAAAGGGGCGCCGGCTAATAGATCGAGGATCTTCGTGCCCCCCAGGATGGTACGGAGGTAAACGCCGCCCTTGCCCGGCTTGACTTCCCCTACGATGGCGGCCTGCTGGCCCAATGGATGGCTGCGCAAAACAGCCAGGGCCGCTTCTGCTTTCCGCGGAGCGACAACGGCCAGGAATTTGCCCTCGTTGGCCAGGTAAAGTGGATCCAGCCCCAGCAGCTGGACTGCCCCCTGAACCGCCGGCGCCACCGGCAGGGCAGATTCCTCCAGCCAGATATCCACCCCCGCCGCCAGGGCAATTTCTTTTACCGCCGTGGCCAGGCCGCCCCGGGTGAGGTCCCGCATTATTTTCACCGCCGGCGCCAGGGCCAAAAGATCCGCAACAATGTGGTTCAGCGGAGCGCAGTCGCTCTCAATCCGGCCGTCTAAATCCAGACCGTGCCTTTCGGCCAGCACCGCCATCCCGTGATCTCCCAGGGTGCCGTTGATCAGCACGCGGTCCCCCGGGGCAAGGCGGTGGTAGCCCAGGTCGATCTGTTCCGGCCGCCACCCCACGCCGGTGGTGGTAATGAAAAGCTTATCCAGATGCCCTCGCTCCACGACCTTGGTGTCTGCAGCCACAATTTCCACTCCCGCCTCCCGGCAGGCCGCGGCCATGGACGCGGCCACTTTTTCCAGGACAGCCAGCGGCAATCCCTCTTCAATCATAAAAGAGGCCGCCAGGTACTGCGGGCACGCCCCGCTCACGGCCAGGTCGTTCACCGTGCCGCAGACGGCCAGCTTGCCGATGTCCCCGCCGGGGAAGAAAAGGGGGCTGACCACAAAGGAATCGGTGGTTAAGGCCAGCCGTCCGCGGCCTCCGGGAAGCACCGCCGCATCCATCAGCAGTTCGAGCTCCTCCCCGGAAAAGTATTTCCGGAACAGGCTGTCCACCAGTTCGCGGGTAAGCGCCCCGCCGTCGCCGTGGGCCAGAAGGATTACGGGGCTATTTTGGGGGTCCACAGCAACACTTCCTTAAAAAGGAATTGGGAATTGGGAATTTGGGAATTACACCCTTATGCCGCTTTTTCGCGGCACCAGCAGAGGATACCCGGCACTCAGCTTAGGTTATGTTGATTTGGGTTGAATTTAAGGCGGACACCGGGAAACAAAAAGCAAACTCACGTGAAGGCTGAGTGCCGGGCCGGCCCGCCGTTTGATTTGCCAGAGCGACATATGCGTAAACTGACAATACCGGTCGTCAGTCGTCGAAGGCCGGATATCGGAGGTTGGAAGACTGCCTCTCGAAAAGTTTATGTTCCACGCTTTGTTTCTGACGTCTGACGGCCGACGACCGACGACTGAATTAAGTCCGCTCGTAATGGTAATAGGCCGCACAGGCTCCCTCTAAGGAAACCATGCAGGGGCCGACGGGGCGGACGGGCGTACAGCCCCGGGCAAAGAGGGGGCACTCCGGGGGAGTAAGCTTTCCTTTTAACAGGTCCTCGCAGCGACAGCCCGTGTGGGGCCGGGCGGGTTTTTTGGGAACGGGAAACCTGGCTGCCGCATCGTAGGTTACATAATCATCCTTCAGGCGAAGTCCGCTCGCCGGAATTTCCCCCAGGCCCCGCCAGGCAGCCGCCGCCGCTCCGAAGCACTTTTCCATGACCGCACGGGCCTGCTGGTTCCCCTCTTCCTTCACTACCCGGGTGTAGCCGTTCACCACTTCCGGCGAGCGTTTTTCCAGCATATCCAAAAGAAAATAAATCGCCCCCAGAATGTCCAGGGATTCAAAGCCGCTTACCACCGCCGGGATTCCGTGCTCCCTGGCAATAAAATCGTAGGCCTGCCGGCCGATAATGGCGCTGACGTGGCCCGGCAGGATCAACCCGTCGATGCCCGGCTGCGGGTCCGCCAGCAGCGCTTTGAGCGCCGGCGGCACCAGTTTATGCAGGCAAAGAAAGCTGAAGTTACGCAGCCGCCGGCGGGCTGCCTCGATCAGGCAGAGCCCCGCTACGGGAGCCGTAGCTTCAAAACCAACACCAATGAAAACAACTTCCTCATCCGGCCTGCTGTCCGCCAGGTCCACCGCCTCCAGCGGCGAGTAAACAACCCGCACCCGGGCGCCCCGGGCCCTTTCCTCCTCCAGAGAAGATGCGCTTCCCGGCACCCGCACCATGTCCCCGAAGGTGGCCACGGTCACGCCCGGCAGCCGCGCCAGGGCAATGGCCTTATCCAGGTCTTCCGCGGCGGTGACGCACACGGGGCAGCCCGGCCCGCTGCGCAGTTCCATCGTTTCCCGCAGCAGGCTGCGCAGCCCGCTGCGGGAGATGGCCATCGTGTGGGTGCCGCACACCTCCATGAACACCAGCCGGCGCCCCAGGCGGCCGGCCAGGCGCCCCGCCCGTTCGCTGACCCTGGCCAGCAGCCTTTTGCCCAGCGCCGGGTCGCCCAACTTACTCAGCAGCGGCACGGGAAAGCTCCTCCCAAAGGCGGATGCGCTCCAGGGCATCCTCCAAGTCTACTTTTTCAATGGCGTACCCCGCGTGCACCAGCAGGTATTCACCAGGTTGCACCTCGCCCACCAGGTGGGTACCCACCAGGCGGCGCAGCCCGAAGGTTTCAATAATCGCCCAGGGCTCGCCGGAGATCGCCTCCACCACCTTGCCGGGAACACCCAGACACATCAAAACTACCCCGTTTCAGTCGGCAGCCGTCAGACGTCAAGGATCAGGATAAAAGAATTCCCCACGAAGTTGCCATGGCGATCGGCATTTCGCCATAAAGAAAATGGGAACAGGAAACCGCTCTAAATATTTATTTGAATCTTTTGTGTCTTTTGCGCCTTTGCGGTGAATTTTAAAAAAGCTTAGGAGAAGCCCTTCCTTTCCGCCACCATTTTTTCCAGCCAGGCGACCCAGGCGGCCAGTCCTTCCCCGGTTTTTGCCGACGTTACAAAGATCTCCAGTCCGGGATTAATCTTGTGCATTTCGGAACAGCAGCCGGCCGGGTCGAAATCGGTATGGGGGAGCAGATCGGTTTTGCTGATCACGACTGCCTGTGCTTCCCGAAAAACCGCCGGGTACTTGGCGGGCTTGTCGCTGCCTTCCGTTACGCTCAAGAGGGCCACCTTCCGGTGCTCCCCCAGGTCGAAAGACGCCGGACAGACCAGGTTGCCCACATTTTCGATGAAGAGCAGATCGAGACCGGCTACGGGGAGCTCCGGCAGTGCCCGGGCGACCATCCGGGCATCCAGGTGGCAGATTCCCTCGGTATTGATCTGGACGACCGGTACACCCTGACCCGCAATTCGCTCCGCGTCCCGGGTGGTGGAAATATCCCCCTCAATCACGCCGGCCGCCACCCTCCCCCGCAAAAGGGCCAGGGTCTTTTCCAGCAGAGTGGTTTTTCCGGCTCCCGGAGAACTCAGCAGGTTCACCACCGCCACTCCGTTCCGGTCAAAAATCTTTCTGTTTAGCTGCGCCTGATCGGCGTTGGCCCGCAGCAGATCCCGGGCGAGGATCACTTTCAAAAATATTCCCCCATTTCCGAACTACCTGGGCTTTACGTATTTTTCAAATCTCACCCGACAAAGCAACCAACAAAACAAAGCGCCAGCCACTTCATTAACGTTAACCATTCTTGATAGCATGTCCGGAAGACGGCTACTCACCTTCGTAATAGTCTACAAAAAGTTCCCTGCCCTGCTTCAGGAAAAGTTGTCGCGAACCGCAGCGGGAGCAATCCGCGGGCAGCCATGGCAAACCGGGAAATTCCTCCCCGCAATCCCGGCAGCCGTAAAGAACGGGGCGGGTCTCGATTTCCAGCACCCCCCCGGCACAAATAGTGTCCCGGGAAAGCGCCCGGAAGGCAAAATCAAGGGCGTCCGGCAAAGCGCCGTGCCCCTCGCCCACCACCAGGTAAATCCGCTTGACCCTGGTGATTCCGTTGGCGGCAGCGCTCTCCAGAACAATCTCCAGCAGGTTTTGAATCAGGGAAGCTTCGTGCATCATCATCCTTCTTCTATTCTGATGATTTCCCCTCTCGGCCCATCCGGACCCAATTCAATTATCCCGTAGGAATTATAAAGGGTAAATCGCCGATCGGTGGGGCTGCCCGGGTTAAAGAAAAGAACGCCGTCCCGGACTTCGTTGCGCGGGCGGTGGGAGTGGCCGTACAGGATCACGTCCACCCCCGGCAGGGCGGCGGCGACTCTGGTCTCGAGGCCGGCGGGAGGACCGTCCCCGTGGATCACTCCAATTTTCCACCCGGCCGCCTCGAAAGTTACCCGGGCAGGGAGCTTCCGTTTCAGTTCTCCCGAATCCATGTTTCCGTGGACGGCAATCAGTTCGCCCAGTTTCTGAAACTCACTGTAGGCGGAAAAAATCTCGAAATCTCCGCAATGGACGATAAATCCGATTTCCCTCAGAACCTTTTCCAGTTCCCGGGGAATCCATTCTCCCGGACGCCTGATGTGCGTATCGGAAATCACGGCAATTTTCATTTCTTCCACCCCAAACATTACGACCGGCGCGGGCGGTCGCGCTTTCCGGCCTCCACGAAAATATTAGACAAAGTCAACCAGGCACAAAGGCACAAAGTAAATGGTTTTTCATGCCTTTCCTTTATGCCTTTGTGCCTGTGGATCTTTATGCCTTTGTGCCTTTATACGCCCCCGAAAACAGTTACCCTGATTAATGGAAACCCGAAAAGTTTTTACGGGTAACCCCCTTTGCTTTTCTTTCACGCAATTTCCCCTAAATAAGCGCCGCGCACCCGGGGGTCGGCCTGTAACTCGGCCGTCGGCCCACTTAAAACAATCCGCCCCGTTTCCAGTACGTAAGCCCGGTGGGCCACCTGCAGGGCCATGTAGGCGTTCTGCTCGACCAGCAGCACGGTGGTCCCCTGGCGGTTAATGGTTTTGATGATTTCAAAGATCTCTTCCACCAGCAAAGGCGAAAGCCCCATGGACGGCTCGTCCAGGATCAGCAGGGTGGGTTTGCCCATCAGGCCCCGGCCCATGGCCAGCATCTGCTGCTCGCCGCCCGAAAGGGTTCCGGCCAGCTGGCTTTTTCTTTCTTTCAACCGGGGAAACCTCTCCATGACCATCTGTAGGGACTTATCGACTTCATCCCTGTCTGTCCGGGTAAAAGCCCCCATCAGCAGGTTTTCCGTTACGGTCAGGTTGGGAAAAATCTGCCGCCCTTCCGGTACGTGGGAAATACCCAGGCGCACAATTTTATGAGCAGGCACCTTATTCAACCTTTGGCCTTTAAAAATAATCTCCCCTTTTCTGGCCTGGATTAAACCCGAGATGGCACGCAGGGTGGTGGATTTGCCGGCCCCGTTGGCACCGATGAGGGTGACAATCTCTCCCTCCGACACAGAAAAAGAAATCCCCTGCAGGGCCCGGATGGCCCCGTAGTAAACTTCCAGATCCTTCACTTCCAGCAGCACATTGCCGTTGTTCTTCACGCCACCGTTGCCCCTTTCCCCAGATAAGCCTCCAGCACCTGTGGGTTGCGCCGGATTTCGGCGGGCGTACCTTCGGCGATGATCTGACCGAAATCCATGACCACAATCCGTTCGCACAAGTTCATTACCAGGCCCATCTGGTGCTCAATCACCAGTACGGTGAGATCAAACCGTGCTTTAACCTCGCGCACCAGCTCCACCATGCGCGCCACTTCCGCCGGGTTCATCCCGGCGGCGGGCTCGTCCAGCATCAAAAGCTTCGGCTTTCCCGCCAGGGCCCGGGCGATTTCCACCCGGCGCTGATCGCCGTACGGCAGGCTACCGGCCTGATCCAGTGCGCGCCCGGCTAAATTTAAAACTTCTAAAATCTGGAGCGCCTGGGCGGTGACGATGTCTTCTTCGCGGGAAAAACGCGGTGTCCGCATAACCGCGTCGAAAAAATTGTATTTAATCCGGTAGCCGAAAGAAACCCGGACGTTATCGAGAACCGTCAGGTTTTTAAACAGGCGGATGTTTTGAAAGGTGCGGGCAATTCCTTTTTGCATCACTTTGTATGGCGGCAGTCCGGTAATATTTTCCCCCTGAAAATAAACCGCGCCTTCCGTCGGCTGGTAAATCCCGGTAATTAAGTTAAACACGGTGGTTTTCCCGGCTCCGTTCGGACCGATTAAACCGGCAATTTCCCCGGGCGCAAGCTGGAGGTGAAAATTGTTGACTGCCTTTAAACCGCCGAAGTGCTTGGACAGGTTTTCAATTTTAAGCACCGACATGTCTTTTCGCTTCCTCCTTTGGGGCGCCGGCGGTTTTTATGCCGGGCACGAACATCTTCCATTCGCGCCCGCCGAAGATCCCCTGCGGCCGCAAGATAATGGTGACCATCAGGATCAGGGCGTAGATAACCCCCCGGAAATCGATAAAGTTCTGCCCCAGGATGATGCGCAGGACCTCTAAAAGAAAGACCCAGCCGATCGCCGTAAGGATCGTCCCGGTCATGCTGCCCAGCCCGCCCAGGACCACGATGAGCAGAAAATCAAAGGACTTTAAAAAATCAAAGCTCGAGGGATGCAAATAGGGATAGCGGTGTGCGTACAACCCCCCGGCCAGTCCCGCCAGGGCGCAGCCCAGGACAAAGGCCAGCGCTTTGATGCGCGTAGTGTTGATCCCCATCACGTCGGCGGCGATTTCGTCCTCCCGGATGGCGGTGCAGGCCCGCCCAAAGCTGGAAAAGACGAAGTTGCGCACCAGCAGGATAACCAAAAAGGCAATCCCAAAAATCACGTGAAAGTTGGCCACCTGCGGCGTTCCGCTCATGCCGGTGGCGCCGCCCAAAACCGGCCAGACCTTGTTGCTGTTGTCCAGGAGCACCTTCACGATGATCCCGAAGCCCAGGGTGGCGATCCCCAGGTAGTCGGAACGCAGGCGCAAAATGGGCAGACCGATGAGCAGGGCGAGAAAACCCGCCACCGCCGCCCCGACCAGCAGCGACAAAAGAAAAAACGGAAAAACGCCATGCCCCCATAACTTATCGATGACTCCGGCGGTGTACGCCCCAAGGCCGTAAAAGGCCGCGTGACCCAGGGAAAACTGGCCGGTAAAACCGTAAACCAGGGAAAGGCCCAGGGCGCCGATGGTAATGATCAGGGATTGATCCAGCACCATTTGCCAGTACGGGTTGAGTATCCCGGCTGTTTTCATGGCCCAGACGGCCACGTAAAAAGCAGCGGCAACAGCCAGGATCACAAGAGATTGCCTGGATAACTTCATTATTCTCTCCTTCCCCCTAGACCTTTTCCGTTTCGGTGCGGCCTAAAATCCCGGTGGGCCGGATCAGCAGCACCAGGATCAGGATACTGAAGGCAATGGCGTCCCTGAGCTGAGAAGAGAGGTAAGCAGAGGTCATCGTTTCCACCTGACCCATGATTAAGGCGCCCAAAACCGCGCCCGGGATGATTCCGATCCCCCCTAAAACCGCCGCCGTAAAAGCTTTTAAGCCCGGCATGATGCCCATAAAGGGGTAAATCTGCGGGTAGGCCACGGAATACAGCACGCCCCCCACGGCGGCGAAAGCCGAGCCGATGGCAAAAGTTGTCGAAATGGTGTTGTCCACGTTTACCCCCATCAGCCGCGCCGTGTTGTGGTCGACCGAAACGGCGCGCATGGCCATGCCGATTTTCGTCCGGTAGATTAAATACTGCAGGATGATTAACATGACCACGACCACGATAAAGATGGTAACCTGGATGTTGCTGATCGTCAGGCCGCCGATATGCCAGTACATTTCTTCAAAAGGGCGCTTGACCACCCGGAAGTCGGGCCCGAAGACAAATTTCAAGCTGCAGAAGTACTCTAAAAAAAGCGACATCCCGAAAGCGCTGATCAAGGCAGCGATTCTGGGAGCATAACGAAGGGGGCGGTAGGCCACGCGTTCGATGGTGACGCCCAGCAGGGAACAAACCACCATGGCAACAAGAATGGCTAAAGGAAAGGATAAACCCCAGTAGGTGTAACCGAAGTAGCCAACAAAGGCACCCACCATAAAAACGTCGCCGTGGGCAAAATTAATCAGTTTCACAATCCCGTAAACCATCGTATACCCAAGGGCAATTAGAGCGTAGACAAGACCAAGCTGCAAACCGTTGATTACCTGCGCCAGAAACTCCAACTGGCCAACCTCCCGTGATCTGATCACAGCAAGGGGAAGGCAGGCATAAACCCCCTCCCCCTTGCCGGATCTTAATTTTTTTAAGGCGATACCGTCGTCACGTACTCAAACTTGCCGCCTTTAACCTGTAAAATGGCCGCCGCCTTGACCGGGTTGCCGTCCTTGTCGTAGGTAATTTTTCCGGTCACGGCAGGGAAACCGGAAGTGGCCTGAAGGGCATCCTTGATCTTGGCGGTGTCGTCGCTGTTGGCCGTCTTGATGGCGTTGAGCAGAAGGTTGGTCGCATCGTAAGCCAGGGTGGCCAGGGCGTCCGGAGTTTCGTTATACTTTGCCTTGTATTGCTCCACCCACTTTTTTACCTCCGGGCGCGGGTCGCTGGGCGAATAGTGGTTGGTATGATAGCCGCCCTCCATGGTGGCAAAGTCCAGGTCTTTGGAATCCCAGCCGTCGCCGCCCAGGAATATAGCTTTAATCCCCTTTTCCCGGGCCTGCCTGCCGATCAGGCTGGCCTTCTGGTAATAATCGGGCAGGTAGAGGATGTCAGGGTTCAGTTTGGCAATCTTGGTCAGCACCGCCGAGAAGTCGGTGTCGCCCTGGGCGTACGCCTCGTTAGCCAGTACCTTTCCGCCGCCCTTTTCGAAGGCCTCTTTAAAGTATTTCGCCAGGCCGATGGTGTAATCGTTACCCTGGTCGTAGAGGATGGCAGCAGTTTTCTTATTCAGGTTCTCCAAAGCAAATTTTGCTGCCACGGTGCCCTGGAAGGGGTCGATGAAGCAGGCGCGGAAGACGTATTCCTTGCGTTTTCCATCCTCTACCGTCAGTCCCGTCGCCGTAGCCGTGGGGCTAATCTGGATCACCTTGTTGTCGTTGGCCACTTTCGAAATCGGGATCGAGCACTTGGAAGTCGCCGAGCCGATAATCGCCTTTACTTTATCCCCGGTGATCATCTTGGTGGCCACATTCACGGCTTCGGTGGCATCGTTGCGGTCGTCCATAATTACGTACTCAATTTTGTAATCCCCTGCTTTCCCCCCGGCCTGTTCGATGGCGAGCAGGAAGGCGTTTTTAATCGATTCGCCAAAAGTCTTCACATCACCGGTCAAAGGTACGGAAAGACCGATTTTAATCACTTTCTCCCCCGCAGGCGCCGCCGGCTTTGCCTCCTGCTTCGGCTGCTGCTGGCCTCCGCAGCCGGCGGCAACGAGAGCTACCGCCAGAATTGTAACCAGCAAAAAGATCGCCCAACCCCGCTTTAAATGCATGTGACTGTTTACCTCCTTCAAATTTTTTCCTCACCTCAAGCTCCCGGAACCAAAGCTTCCTTTGGAAACCTCTTCTTTGCTGTTCTCAATCCTTCTTTGCAAAGGCGTCATCACCACACCTCCTTTAACCGACCACCTCCTTCCCGTCGGAAATCAGCAATAATCAACCCCTCCTATTACGCCAGAAGGAATTTTTATAAATATCCGCTTTTCTCGCAAATATCTTTCCAGGCATAATATATTAAACATACTCTTTAGAATTCCTGCCTGCATTTTATGCTTTATTCCAAATTTTTTTTTCAATTCAGGCAGGCCAATTAAAAAATAAGAAAAGCGCACTTTTCCAAAAAAACAGCAATGAGCGCGGCCACGAAAATAGCCGGCAAGAGATCAGCCACCTTCAGACGGACAGCCCCCAGCATGTTCAGGCCGATGGCCATAATGAGCAGGCCGCCGGTGCTGGTTAGTTCGGCCACTACCCGGGGACTTAAGTAAGGGCTGATCGCCTGCGCGGCCATGGTGATCCCGCCCTGGTAGAGAAAAACAGGGAGCCGCCAGTGCAAGAATAAAAAGGCAGTCTTTTTCGCAAAGGAGAGCGGCCAATGCCGGAAGTAACGCGCTGGCAACAATTTTGGGCAGATTTTGCCCTGCTGGCGGTAACCTTCATTTGGGGCGTTACCTTTGTCGTCGTCAAAGACGCCCTGGGGGCCATCGGCCCTTACTATTTCCTGGCCATTCGCTTTTTCCTGGCCGCCCTTTTCCTCAAAGCCGCTGCCCTGAGAAATATTCGCAAATGTTCAGAAAACCTTGTTTTCCCAGGTATAGTGTGGTATAATATGCTGCAGGCTATCCCTAATTCCTAACCCCTAATTCCTGCTTCTTAAGGGAGGTTTAGTACAAGATGAACAACTTCCGGGCATGGTTATTAATGGGTCTGTTGACCGTCTTTCTGGTGCTGATCGGTCACCTGATCGGCGGGCAATCGATGGCCCTGCTATTCTTCCTCATCGCGCTGGTCATGAACTTTTTCGGCTACTATTTCAGCGATAAGATTGCCATCACCATGACCGGCTCGCAGCCTCTGGCGGAGCACGAAGCACCCGAACTGTACGATATTATCCGGAATTTAACGATCCGCGCCGGTTTGCCCATGCCGCGGGTCTACCGGACCCCTTCCCCCCAGCCCAATGCCTTTGCCACCGGCCGCAATCCGGCCAACTCCGCCGTGGCGGTTACCGACGGCCTGCTGCAAATGCTCAGCCGGACGGAAATCGAGGGCGTGCTGGCCCACGAACTGGCCCACATCAAGAACCGGGACGTGCTGGTGGGCACCATTGCCGCGGCCCTGGCCGGCGCCATCACCATGATCGCCAATATGCTCCAGTGGGGCCTGATCTTCGGCATGGGCAGAGATGACGAAGAGGGCGGCGGCCTTTTGGGCCTGGCCGGAACCTTACTGATGATTATCCTGGCTCCGATTGCCGCGACCCTGATCCAGCTGGCCATTTCCCGCACCCGCGAGTTCCAGGCGGACGCCACCGGCGCCCGCATCGCCGGGCGCGCCGACGGCCTGGCCAGCGCCTTGCTGAAGCTGGAAAGGGCGGCCGGCCGCATTCCCATGCAGGTTAACCCGGCCACCTCGCACCTGTTTATCGTCAACCCCCTGTCCGGGGAAACCTTCGCCCGCCTCTTCAGCACGCACCCGCCGATCGCCGAGCGGGTGAGAAGGCTCGAGCGGCTCAGGATTTAACGCCGGAAGCGGTCTCGATAAAACCAAATCAAACAAACGCAAAGTAAAACAGGATGAACAAAATATAAGTTATTTCCGGCCGGGTGCTTCTGCCCCGGTCTTTTGTCTTCCCGTTAAGAGGATCTTTTTTAGCGGCCGGCGTTTTTGATTTGCCTTTTCCATGCCTTTTCCGGTATGATATAATAGCTTCGTTTAAACGACCGGAAAACCTGCTTTTGATCAACGCGGGCCCCGGTTCTTTCCAACGGGAGGTGTTTTTGGCATGGAAAATGCACGACCGCAAAAAACAATTGTAGTCAGCATCCAGGGGTGGGAACTGGAAGTATTGGACGGTCCCCGCAAGGTCAAGATCGACATCCTGGGGGAGATGTTGGAATTTCGCGGGATCTGGCTTACCGAGCCGGAGCGCGGTGTGGTCACCGTCCTCTGCTACCCGGAAAAAGTTTTTTACCTGGAAGTAACCGAGGAGGAAATATCTCTTAAGAGATCGGGGCGGAAAAACAAGGTTACGCCTTTTCGCCGGGTTGATTCCCCGCCGGTGGATAACGGCGATAAATAAAGACAACAAAAAGCCTGTCCTTTGTTCAAGGGCAGGCTTTTATTTATCCCGGATTATCTTTTGCTCCGGTCTTTATTGCTTTTGGGGGGGATTTTTTTAGGTTCGGGGGAAGCGATTTTTATTACCTTTTCGTTTTGCTTTTCTTCCAGCGGGGCCCAGGACTTACTGGAAGTTTCCCTGGGTTTAACCATCATTTCGATCTTTTTGATAGTTTCCGGAGAGACGCTGACCTTTTGTTCACCGCCGTTTTTTCTCTCCCGGTTTTCCGGATTGTCGGGGGCAGCAGCGGTCTCGACGGCACAGGCCGCTTCTTCCAGAGCCGGCTGCCGGGCATACTCAAAATCTTTTTCCCGGTTTTGCCGGATGATTTCCCCCAGCCGGGTACACCCGGCCGCCACTTTTTCCGCATCTGCTTCCAACTCCCCGGTTGCTTCCGCAAGCTCTTTTAAAAAAGGATAATTTATCTGCCTGAGATGATCCGACCCGGCCAGTTCAGCAATTTGATCCTGCGCCTGCCGCAAAAGAGCTCTTATTTTTTCCAAAACGGAAGGGATGAGGTTGGCCACCTGGTTTTGCAATTCCTCGTACTCCCGGCGCAGCCTAAGGTAGTACGAGATGTCGTCGACCGATAACTCATCAATGGCAATTTTCTCATAAAGTTTCATTTCCCTCGCCAGCTCATAATGACGTTCCAGCAATATTTCATCAACTCCCTTCAAAAATATTCCTGGTAAACTAATTCTACCTTCATTTACTATATCCTCCAGTATTTGGTTATCTTTTCGAAAAAAAATTTAAGACCGGTGGACGAACAAATTTAAAGCCGGCCGTTTATATGGCGTTTCCCAATGTTCCTTGCCACGAACGGCCGGCGGTAATTAAGGCTGTCTTTCCGGAGCAAAAATAATCTTAGTTCCGCGTCTTCGCATCTCTGTCCATCAGCACCTTTGTCCCTCTGAGCCCCTGTGCCCCCTTTGTGCCTTCTTTCCTTTGTGTCTTCCCTTTGTGTCTATTTGCCTCTGTGCCTTTGCGCCTTTGTGCCTACGGAACATTAAGGTCCAGCTTTTGCAGCTGCTCCCGGACCTCTTTCAAGATTTGCTTGTCCTCAGCGCTCAGTTCGGCCTTTTGCAGCAAGTCGGGGCGGTTCTCCAGGGTGCGCAGCAACGACTGCCGCCGGCGCCAGGCACGGATTTGGCCGTGGTGGCCGCTGACCAGGATTTCCGGTACGGAATACCCGCGGTATTCCCGGGGCCGGGTGTACTGCGGGTATTCCAGAAGAAAATTGCTGAAAGACTCTTCGTCGACGGAAGCCCCTCTCCCCAAAACGCCGGGGATCAACCTGGTTACCGCGTCCACCACCACCATGGCGGGCAGTTCGCCGCCCGTCAGCACATAGTCGCCAATCGAGATTTCGGCGGTGACCAGATGCTCGCGCACCCTTTCGTCAATACCCTCGTAATGGCCGCAGATCAAAACCAGGAACTCTTCCCGGCTCAATTCCCGGGCCAGCGCCTGGTTAAACGGCTGCCCGGCCGGGGAGAGCAAAACGACCGGCCCGGTTTGCCCGCTTTGCCTTTGCACCCATTCCACGGCTTCAAAAACGGGTTCGGCAGCCATCACCATCCCGGCGCCGCCGCCGAAGGGCGCGTCGTCCACCGTCTGGTGCCTGTTTTTGGAAAAATCCCGGATGTTAACCAGATGGATTTGGACCAGCCCCTTTTCTCTCGCCCGTTTAATTATACTGGCGTCAAAAGGACCGGCAAACATTTCCGGAAAAAGGGTTAAAATGTAGATTTGCACGGGACTCACCTACCGCAGCCCGGCGGGCAAATCGACCCGCATTTGCCGTCCTTCCAGATCGACTTCTTTAACCACCTGTTTGAGGGCCGGAATTAAAAGGGGTTTCCCCTGCCCGGACTCCACTACGTAAACATCATTGGCGCCGGTCTGAATGACGTCCTTGATTTCCCCCAGGTACTCCTGTCCGGTTGTATAAACCTTCATCCCGAGCAGGTCAAAAATATAATAAGTATCGGCCGGGAGTTTAACCAGCTGGCGGCGGCTTACCTGCAGCAAAGCCCCCTTTAAGGCGAGAGCGGCATTCATGTCCGGTACCTCTTTAAATTTTAAAAGAATAAACTGTTTATATTGTCTTGCCTGCTCAATTTCATGTTCCCGAAACGTCTTTCCCAGGGCAACCAGCACCCTGTCCATCTGAAAAAAGCGCTCCGGAAAATCGGTCAGCGGGATTACCCGCACCCACCCTCGGCAGCCGTGGGTGTTCACTATTTTACCGATGGTGATCAGTTCCTTCTCCGGCGGCATATTTACGCTCCCTGATCGCTATCACGCGATCGTTTTCGAGAATAATTTCCACGCTCATAATCCGGCCCCAGTCGTCGCCGACCCGCAATTCCACAATGCTTTCCACCTGGCCGTGGATCACTTCTTCACCGGGAACCAGTTTCCCTACTTCCTTGAGCTTTTCTACCAGTTTTTGCCTGGTTTCCAGGGTTTTCTGCCGCTCCACCTCGAAGCGCTGCCGCGCGGCGGGAACCTCTTGGGGGTTCTGCTTTTCCAGTTCCGCCAAGAGACGTCTGGACTGAAAATCCATGTGCTGCAGCCTAAGGTCCAGACGGCCGATTGTCTCCTGAACCTCCGCCGCCAGAGCCTTTTTGTATTCTTCGGTCACCCGCACCTTAACAAGGACAGGCCGGGTAATTTTTAAGCTTTCCATGGAAAACTCCCTCGTAAATAATAGACACAAAGGCAACAGGCACAAAGGCACAAAGTGAATATGTCTATGCAGTTCTCTTTGTGCCTTCATGTCTCTGTACCTTAATGCCTGGGTTTTCCTAAACGACTGACGACTGATCAGAGCGGGCACAAAGTTTCCAGGTACAAAGTAAATATTCCCGGTCGCCTATGCATTTCTCTTTGTGCCTTTGCGCCTTTGTGCCTTAGTGCCTCAATTTCATAACAGGGGGTAGTATCAACACCTCCATCCCTGTAACATACATTAAATAATCTCCACAACCACTTTCTTGTTTTTCCTGGTGGCGGCCGCCTTTACAACGGTACGAATGGCCTTCGCTATTTTTCCCTGCCGGCCGATTACTTTGCCCATGTCTTCCGGGGCTACCCTCAGTTCAATAACGTAAGAGTTTTCCCGCTTGAACATGTTTACCGCCACCTTGTCCGGTTGGTCCACGAGGGCCCTGGCCAGGATTTCAACCAGTTCTTTCATCTCCACGGTACCTCCCCCTTCAGGCCGGGCATAAAGTTTACAGGTGCCAAGGCATCCAGATTATAAGGTCCAGGTTATTCCTGCTTGAGAGCACTTGACCAATTCCGGGCCTTTTCATTCCCGCCCCTGCCCTTTGCCATCATTTAGCGCAGTATCTCTGGACCTTTGTTCCTTCCATACCTTTCCCTGCCTCCGGGCCTCCTGCCGTTGCGCCTTTCTCAAAAATGTCCGACAAGCCCTTGCTCCCTTGATCTACGCTTTTTAAGCCCCGGCCTCTTTTTCGCCCTGCACCCCGGGCCTGGGTGTGATCCCGGCCTTATTAAATAAGGCGCGGACGGTTTCGGTCGGCTGGGCCCCTTTACTCAGCCAGTCGAGCGCCCTTTCCTGATCGATTTTAATTTCCGCGGGCTCCTTGAGGGGGTTGTAATAACCAAGTTCTTCTATGAAACGCCCGTCGCGCGGCGAGCGGGAATCAGCCACCACAATGCGGTAAAAGGGGTTCTTTTTGGCCCCCATTCTTCTTAACCTGATTTTTACGGCCAAAATATCTCACCTCCTTCCGGCAGGTATTTTCAGCCGTTTTATTGCCGGTTTTATTTCCAGGGCAGCGGGCCCGGCAACTGGCGGGCGCCCTTCTTGAAGCCTTTCTCCATCCCCATCAGCTGCTTGATCATTTTTCTGGTTTGCTCAAACTGCTTGAGGACGCGATTGACGTCCTGAACGGTGGTGCCGCTGCCGCGGGCGATGCGGCGGCGCCGGCTGCCGTTGATTTCCTGCGGGTGGCGGCGTTCCCAGGGGGTCATGGAGTTGATAATCGCCTCCACGTAGACAAGCTCCCTTTCGTCTACTTCCCCCAATTCCTTGAGCTTTTTCACCGTTCCCAGACCGGGGATCATGCCGAGCAGCTGCTGCAGGGGGCCGAGCTTTTTCACTTCCTGGAGCTGCTCCAAAAAGTCCTCCAGAGTGAATTCGGCGCTCCGGATTTTCTGGTTCAGGCGGGCCGCCCGCTCCTGGTCGAACTCGGCCTGGGCCTTCTCGATCAGGGTAAGCATGTCGCCCATGCCCAGGATCCGGTCGGCCATCCGGTCCGGATGAAACGGCTCCAGGGCATCCAGCTTTTCGCCGGTGCCCGCGAACTTGATCGGGCAGCCGGTGACCGCCTTTACGGAAAGTGCCGCGCCGCCCCGGGTGTCGCCGTCCAGCTTGGTTAAAATCACGCCGTCTAAGCCCAGGCGCTGATGGAACGCCTGCGCCACCTCCACGGCCACCTGGCCGGTCATGGCGTCCACCACCAGCATTATTTCGTGGGGGCGGACCTGATCCCTGATGGCAGACAGTTCGTTCATCAATTCCTCGTCGATATGCAGGCGCCCGGCGGTGTCCAGAATGACCACGTCCCGGCCGGTACCACGGGCGTGCTCGCAGGCGGCCCGGGCAATGTCCACCGGGCTTTGCTTATCTCCGGCGGAAAAAACGGGGATGTCCAGCTGTTTCCCCAGCACCTGCAACTGCTTAATCGCCGCCGGGCGGTAGACGTCGGCGGCCGCCAGCAAGGGACGCCGGCCCTGCTTGCGCAAAACGTTGGCCAGCTTGGCGGCGGTGGTGGTTTTTCCCGCGCCGTGCAGGCCCACCAGCATGATCACGGTAGGCGGCTTGGGGGCCTGATTGATTTTGCTCTGAACGCCGCCCATCAGGGCTGCCATTTCATCGCGGACGATTTTGATCACCTGCTGGGCGGGGGTCAGGCTCTTGAGGATATCCTGCCCGATGGCCCGCTCTTTAACCCTGGCGACGAAATCTTTAACCACCTGAAAATTCACGTCGGCGCTCAACAGCGCGCGCCGCACCTCGCGCAGGGCCTCGTCCACGTCCGCTTCGGTAAGGCGGCCTTTATTCCGCAGCCGGCGGAAAGTTTCCTGAAGCTTTTCGGCCAGACTGGCAAAAACCATTATTTCACCCCTTTCGAAAACTAAAACAGCTCAATTGCCTCCGCAATTATTTTCCGCGCCCGGGAAACTGTTTCCCCCTGCTCTCCAGCCAGCAAATCCGCGGCCTGCTGAAGTTTTTTGCGCTGCTCGAGAAACCGGTTGACCAGCCCCAACTTTTCTTCATACTTAAACAACGCGCCTTCGGCCCGTTTCAAAACGTCATGGACGGCCTGCCGGCTCAGCTGGCAATGCCCGGCAATTTCGCCCAGGGAAAGGTCCTGCCCGTAGTATAATTCCACGAACTTGCGCTGGTGGCCGGTGAGCAGCTGACCGTAAAAGTCGTAAAGCAGGTTGACCCAGGCAAACTTCTCCATCGGGCGTCTCCCCTCCCTGGAACTCTTTGAATGTTGTCAAGGGAAAAGGCTTTACAGAGTTGATTTTACCCGGTTGCCTCTGCTTTGTCAAGACTCCGCGCAGCCGGAAAGGCACCGGCCGGGAGCAAAAATAAATATTTCAGCCGGTCTCTTGCAGCTGCCGGATTAACCGGCGCAGCTGCTCCGGGTTGACCCAGCGGTCTTCTTTAATGGGCGAAACGCCGATCTCCCAGCCGACCAGCCGGGACCCCAGAATGGCCTCCACCATTTTAATGCGCATGTCGGAACCCAGAAAGATGACGGCGTCGTAGCTTTCCAGCTGAAAAGCGAGCGCCATGAACTCGTTAATCAGCTCGGCGCCGCTCTTTTCTTTCACGTAACGCCAGCGTTCTTCTTCACTCATGAGCAAAATAAATTCCACGCCTTCCTCCCGGGCCATTTCCGTTAATTCGGCGCTGTTGGCCACCGGGAAGCCCACCAGGGCCAGGCGCGGCCCCTTGCGCACCTCCCCCAGGCTTTCCAGCCGGGAGACCAGGGTCCTGTCCACCCCCAGGCGCTCGGCCACTTCTTGCTGGGACAGCCCCTCCTGCCGCAGCTTGAGGATCAGGTCCACCGTGCGGTGAATCCGTACCGGATCCAGCACCTTATCGCCGATGCGAAGAAAATTCACCGGTCCTTCCTCCCGCGCATCCGATTGAGCTCACGTCTAATTATAACAATTATCCTTCCCTGAGGAAAGCAGGGGCTGTTTTTTATTGACAGAGCATTTCCCGGAGTGTTAGCATATTATTGGCTTTCCAAATCCCTTTTAAAAACCGCCGGGAGGGATTTCTTTGGATCTTTTAAAAATAGAGGAAGCGCTTAGCCTCAGCCGGGAACAGGTTGTGGAATTTCATAAAAATTATCTCAACGCCGGCCTGGCCGGGATGCTGAAGCTTTTAGACCTGGATAAAGTGTTTGTGCGGGCCGCAGGCGTCAGTGTTTGGGACACGGAGGGAAGGGAATATTTAGATTTTTTAGGGGGCTTCGGCGCGCTGAATCTCGGCCACAACCACCCGGCGGTGCTGGCCGCCCTGGAAAAAGTGCGCCCGCTGCCCAACTTAATTCAAAGCTCCCTGGGCGCGCTGGCGGCGGCGCTGGCCCATAACCTGGCGCAAATCACACCCGGCAACCTGCAGCGCTCGTTTTTCTGCAACAGCGGCTGCGAGGCGGTGGAAGGGGCGCTCAAGCTGGCCCGGGCGGCTACCGGAAGGAAGGAATTCATTTCCTGCCACAATTCCTTTCACGGAAAAAGTTTCGGCGCGCTTTCGGTAACCGGCCGGGAAAAGTACCAGCAGCCTTTCGAACCGCTCCTCCCGGGGTGCACCGCCGTCCCCTTCGGCGATGCCCGGGCGCTGGCCTACGAACTGAAAAAAGGGAAGGCCGCCGCTTTTATCGTTGAACCGATCCAGGGCGAAGGGGGGATCAATTTGCCCCCGGCGGGTTACCTGGCGCAGGCCGCCAACCTGTGCCGCCAGTACGGCACCCTTTTGATTGTCGACGAGGTCCAGACCGGTTTCGGCCGCACGGGGACCATGTTCGCCTGCGAGCAGGAAGGGGTGGTTCCGGATATTCTTTGCCTGGCCAAGTCCCTGGGCGGCGGGATTATGCCCATCGGTGCCTGCGTAACCACGGACGAAATCTGGAAAAAAGCATACGGCGGCATGGAGAAGGCCCTTTTGCACACCTCCACTTTCGGCGGCAACACCTGGGCCGCCGCGGCCGCCATCGCCGCCATCCAGGTGATCAGGGAAGAAAACCTGCCCGCCGCAGCCAAAGAAAAGGGCGATTACTTCCTCCAGGGTCTCCAGGGGTTGAAGGAACGTTTTCCGCTCGTCAAGGACGTGCGCGGGCGCGGCCTTTTGATCGGCCTTGAATTCAACCAGCCCGGCGGCCTGGCCGCCCGCCTGTCCGGCGGGTTGACCGACAGGCTGGCCGGGGAATACACCGGAAGCCTGGTGGCCGGCGAGTTGCTGAACAAACACGGGATCATCACGGCTTACACCCTGAACAACCCCAACGTCATTCGCTTAGAACCGCCGCTTACCGTGACGTACGAACAAATCGACAAAGTGCTGGGCGCCCTGGAAGACATCTTGACCAGGCACAAGGGATTTTTCAGCATGGCCGCCTCCGGAGCGGGCGTTGTCATTCGAACGCTGACCAGGGGAAAGAACCCCCGCCAGTAGATGGAGGTAAAAATAAGCCCGACGGCCTCCGCCTGAAGAGTGGCGACCGTCTTTGTGCCTTTGTGCCCGCTGCCTTTAGGCCTGTTCTTGAGAGGTGAGTTTGATGCGCGGCTTCAACCCCTTTGACGCGCCGCCGGCCGGCGAAATCCAGGCGAAAATCAAACGCCTAAAAGAGCGCCATCCCGGGCTTTCCCGGGCTGACCTGGCGCAAATAATCATTTCCGAAAGAGCCTTTCAGTGCGCCCTGACGGGGGCGCTGACCGCCGTTCCGGCCATTATCCCCGGCGTCGGGACGCTGATCGCCCTTTTCGGCGGGGTGGCCGCCGACATTATGCTGCTCACCTGCCTGCTCTCCCGCCTGGTGCTGGAGATCGCCGCCCTTTACGGCCGCGACCTGACCGGCCCCGGTTACCGGAAAGAAGCCTTCTGGGCCTTCGTCCTGGCCGCCGGCGCCGGCAGCGTGGGCAACAGCCTTTCCCGCACCGTGGTCCTCCAGCTGTCCAAAGAAGCCTTTACGACCGCCGCGGAAAGGCTCCTCATCTCCCTGGGCGTGCGCACCACGGCCCGTTCCACTATCTTACGCCTCATCCCCCTGGCCGGCCTGGCTCTGGCCGGCGGAATCAACTACTGGCTGGGCAAAACGGTGGGCGAGCGGGCCCGCCGCTATTACGAAGGCCACCCCGAAACAACTTACCGGGATGGCCCCACTGTCGACGCGGAATATTTTTTTGGCGATCCAAAAGCCCCTTAAGAAACTTCCTCCTCCACAACCTTTTCGGGCGGCTCCAGGCCTAAAGCTTCCTCCACCGTGTAAATGCCTGGGGGATGCAGATACACGTACTCAAGGATCCGGATCAGGCAATCGGTAAAGGCGTTGCGGTTTAACGACTCGTGGGTAATCTCCAGGCGCTCGTTGTCGCTGATAAAGATGATTTTGTGCACCCCTACTGTTCCCCCGCCGCGGACGGCGTGAATGGCGATCTCTTTTTGATCCCGCTTTTTATTGCCGTGCCGCCCGAAAACAAGCCCCTTGTCCGGGTTGATTTCGATCTCCCGGGCCACCGCCTGGGCCAGGCGCAAAGCCGTGCCTGAAGGCGCATCTTTCTTGTAACGGTGGTGCTCCTCAATAATTTCTACATCAAACCCGCCCAGGATGGCGGCCATCTTCCGGGCCGCGTGCATCAGCACATTAATCCCGATCGAAAGGTTGGTCGCCATGACCAGGCTGACCCGGTACATTTCGGCGTAAGACCGCAGGGCTTCCAATTGAAACCTCGTGTATCCGGTGGTGCCCACAATCAGGTGGATGCCGCTCTTCGCCGCAATTTTCAGGTTCCGCAGGCTGGCTTCCGGGGTGGTAAAGTCGATGACCAGATCCGGACGAGTTGCATTGAAGGCTTCGGCCAGGTGATCGCTGCTTTTGATAATTAACCCCGTCGGGGGCAGCTCCAAAATTTCCCCCAGATCCCTGCCCACTTTTTCGCTGCCGGGGCGGCTGGCCACCAGAACGAGTTTGACCAGCGGATGTTTTAAAAAATTCCGGGCCACCACCTGCCCCATCCGGCCGGGACCAATCAGCGCTACTCTAATTGCCACGCTACCAAGACCTCCCTTTCTTAAAGTAGAAGCAAAAAATAAACCCCGGTTAAATCATTTCCCGGGGTGAAAGAAGCAATGTGCACTTCTCGAACTTCAAGAGAAAAGGCACATACGTATCCTTCCTTCCACGCCTGCGAAGTTAGCTGACGGGTTCGGGTCGAAGGTTAACCCTACTCCCGGAATAACAGACAACAGCCATTCCGGGAGATTCACCCCGGGAAATTGGGTCCTCCGCTTCTTTGCAACCAAAGAACTCGGCGGTACAATTTATTAAGTTGGTTAATTATATCATCCTTTAGGGTATCGCGTCAAGTAAAAATTTAGTTAAATTATAGTACAGATGAATAAAAAATGGTAATATAGGCACCGAGGTACAAAGAAATAAAGTCGGGAATATTTTACTTTGTGCCTTTGTGCCTGCTCTAACCGGTCGTCGGTAGTCAGTCGTCAGATGTCGGAATGGATAAAGTATTTGCCCTAATTCCTAATACTACAGCGTAAATTCATTTTCTGAACCTGGCCATCATTCGGATTTCAGGAGCTTTCAGTATTTCCGGTGAGCCTGGGAAACACCAGGCTACATCTTAATGTATCTTCTAAAATTACGCTGTAGTACTAATTCCTAACCCCTAATTCCTGTTTTTCCGGCGACCCGGAGCTGCGCCTTGTCCGCAGGAACTGATCCAAACCGGTAAGCAAAACCAGGCCGATCCCGGTTCCATCGGTAAACACCCCGGGAACAATCAGACAGCACCCGCTTTCCACAAACGACGATGCAGCTTGCCGGGCCCCGGCCCTTTAAATCACGCCGGAAGCCCTCAGCCTGGCAATTTCTTCCTCCGGATACCCCAATCCGGAAAGAATTTCTTCGGTGTGCCGGCCCAAAAGCGGCGGGGGCGTCCGGTACTGCACGGGCATTTCCGAAAACTTGATGGGATTGCCCAGCACTTTTACCTTTCCCGCTTTTTCGTGCTCCATTTCCACCACCATTCCCCGGTGGAGGACCTGGGGATGCGCAACCACTTCGGAAATGGCATTGATCATCCCGCAGGGCACCTTGTGGGCGTGCAAGGTTTCCACCCAGTAAGCGGCCTCTTTCTGGATGAAAATGTCCGCCAGCAGCCGGTCCAGCTCCTCCCGGTGGGCCACCCTTTTTTCGTTGGTGACGAACTTCGGATCGTTGGCAAAGGGCAGCTCCAGGGCGGCGCAGAAACGCTGCCAGATGGCGTCGTTGCCTACAGCCAGGATAAAGTATTTGTCTTTGGCCCGGTAGGCCCGGTAGGGAACAATGGAAGGATGGGCCGAACCCAGGCGGATGGGGTTTTTTCCGGAAGCGAAGTAATTGCAGGCCATGTAGGTCAGCCAGGAAACTTCCGTATCGAGGAGGGAGATGTCGATGTACTGGCCTTTCCCGGTTTCCTTTTTCGTCAGCAGGGCGCTTAAAATCGCAATCACGGCGTACATCCCCGCCCCGATGTCGATGATCGCCACCCCGATGCGCACCGGATCCCCGTCCTTTTCCCCGGTGATGGACATCAGCCCGCCCTCACCCTGCATCAACAGGTCGTAGGCCGGGTGGTTGCGGTAGGGGCCGTCCTGGCCGTACCCGGAAATGGAACAGTAGATGATCCCGGGGTTGAATGCTTTGATTTTCTCGTAATCCAGCCCCAGGCGCTGCACGGTGCCGGGGAGGAAGTTTTCGATCATCACGTCCGCTTCTTTCGCCAGCCGGTAGATGATCTCTTTTCCTTCCGGCGCTTTCAGGTTCACCGTAATGCTTTTTTTGTTCCGGTTAATGCTTAAAAAATAGGCACTTTCCCCTTCGACAAAAGGCGGCCCCCAGGCCCTCGTTTCGTCTCCGGTGCCGGGCATTTCCACCTTGATGATTTCCGCCCCCAGGTCGCCCAACAGCATGGTGGCAAAGGGGCCGGTCAAAACGCGGGAAATGTCCAGGACTTTGACGCCGGTGAGGGGCAGTTTGATTTCTTGTCCGGTTGACATAAGCCACTTCCTTCCTTAAAAGTAGTACGTTGATTTACCGCCAGGATGGCTGACCGGCTGCAAAAGCGCCGGCCACTGAGACTCTTCGGCGCGGGCGAAATAAACCGCCCAAACCGCGTGGAGGAGTCTCTCGTCGATTACTTCTGCGCAAAGCAAAGATTATCCTCCTGGCAAATGTGACCAGACGCAAACTTAAAAAACTGCTTCCAGGGCGCCTATTCCCGTTCAAAAACGATTTTCCCGTTTTCCACAATTAATTTACCATCAATTTTGACCGTGGCATCGTAAATGACCATATCCATGTGCACGGGCGAGTAGACCGTCCCGCCGTAGCTGACGTTCGCCCCGAGGGCCACGTGGACGTTTCCCCGCGCCTTTTTTTCCTCTTCGAAGTCGCCGTTGCGTAAAGACAGGGGGTTTAAGCCGATCCCAATCTCGGCGATATTGGCGGCGTTTTCCACTTCCGCCAGGATTTGCTTCAGGCGCCTGGCCGCCGGACCCTCCCCCGTGCAGCTGTACACCTTTCCGTTGGCCACCTCCAGCGTAATTGGTTCCGCGTGACTGCCAATGTAGCAGATCGGCCCGTCAATCACCAGCCGCCCGCTGGCCGAGCCTTCGTTGGGCATCTGGGAAACTTCGCCGTCGGAAAAGGCCATCTGCATTCCCGGCAGGTGGGCTTTGCCGCACTCCACGTAAACCACTTCACCGGCAATCGTCGCTTTTAAATCGGTTCCCAGGGGACTGGTAATTTCGATGGTTTTTCCCCGCCGCCACAGTTCCGCCAGACGCTCCCCCTCGGCATAAAGGGCTTCGTAATCGGCCAGGGCGCCGCCCTTGATCCAGTTGTCCATATCCCGCATGACCATGGAGCAATGGCGGATCTTTTTCGCCTTCAAGCGGTCCCAGATGGCCTGGTTGTAGATGGAAGATCCGGAGGACCGCGTCAGCCCGATACTTACGTCCGCCCCCTGATACGCGCTTTCAATGATTTTATTAATATTGGTGGATTTGTCGCCCGGATTCCGGCTGGGAATCATGCAGATGGTGTACTCCGCGCCCACCGCCTGGACGGCGGCGGCCAGGGCGTAAGCCATACGCATGTCCGTAGCCGTATCACAGACGATGATTACTTCTTCGCCCGCTTTGACCGCCAGCAGCTGTTCAATAATCTTCCGCGCCTGAACGCTTGCCTCGATAATGAGCGACATTCTGAAGACCTCCCTTAAAAATAGGAATTAGGGGTCAGGAAATAGGGGTAAATACTTTTACATAATTTACTTTATGAAGGGAACGAACGTTCCCATTGGTAACTCCCTTGTTTCTGCTGATAACATAATTCTTGCATAAAAAATATATGATGCAATATTACCATCATTACTTCTCCGTTCCATTTAAAAATCCTTCTTTTTTTCTCCCGGCTTAAAAAATTTTTTTAAATAAAAAACCGGGAATTCCCCGGTTGGAAACTTTAAGTTTCGCCTGCTGTCTGACGCGTTCACCCCAAACAAAGAAAACGATGCTGGATTGGCTCGGGCGAAGCGATCTGAATTAAACGTGGTTATAATAAACACCCAATTGTTTCCACAAACTTTCCATTTCCGAGAGGGTATGGAGCACGCCTTCCCGGTCCTTTTCACTCACCGCGGTAAGCAGGGCATTAATTACGCTCAAAGGCGCAACGAAAGAATCAATAAAAGAATTGATATCGCTGCGGGCAAGGAGTGTAATATCGGCGGACTGGGCGAGCGGCGAAAGAACGCTGTCCGTGAGGGCGATGATCCGGGCGCCCCTTTCCCTGGCGCAGCTTAAAAATTCGACCACCCGCCTGGTATAGCGGTGGAAGCTGATCCCGATGACCAGATCTTCTGCGCTGATGGTAATCAGATCTTCAAACATCGCTTCCATATCTTTAATAATGGTCTTATTTTTTAAAACCAGATCCAGGTAAAAGCTTAAAAAGTGGGCCAGGGCAGCCGCGCTGCGCACCCCCGCCACGTAAATCCGCCGGGCCCGGTGGATAGCCTCTACGGCCCGGTTGAAGTCCTCCTGCGAAATTTCTTCCAGGGTCAGCTGGAGATTCTGCATATCCGTCCGGATAATCTTGGTCAGGATATTTTTATCGCCGACAGACAACTTCATCCGTTCGGCGGTGCTCAATTTATTGCGGATAATTTCCTGGACGTCTTTTTGCATTTCCGGGTAGCCGCTGTAACCCAGGGCGACGGCAAACCGCACCACCGTCGATTCGCTGATCCCCAGTTCGCGGCCCAGCCGGGAAGCGGTCAAAAAGGCCACCCGGTCCGGATGGGCCAGCAGGTAATCGGCAATATTCCGCTGGCTTTTCGTAAACCGGGGAAAATTTTTCTGCAGCCTGACGATAATATCTTCCTTGATCAAAGACACCTCCCCGTGTCCGCGGGCGCTCAACTTGCCCCCATTATAAGAAGCACCTCATCATTTTGTCAATACATCCAACCTTTTCTCGATCCAGCCACCAATTCCCCATCACATAAAAAACAGGGGTTAAGGGCCAGGGGCAAAAATTCCTATTCTTAATCCCTAACCCCTAACCCCTATTCCCTAAAAAATGCACGGGTTTTTCCACCCGTGCACTTACTTACACTTCCATGATGATCGGTAAAACCATCGGCCTTCTCCTGGTTTTTTCGTAGAGAAATTTGCCCAATGTTTCGCGCACCTGGGATTTAATCGCGCCCCATTCGGAAACACCCTGTTCGTTGCACTTATCCAGGGCGCAGCGCACCTTTTCCCGGGCCTCTTCCAGCAGCTTTTCCGATTCCCGCACGTAAACAAACCCCCGGGAAACGATGTCCGGGCCGGCCATCACCAGGCCCGACTCGCGGTTGATGGTGACCACTACGATGAGGATCCCGTCCTGGGACAGCTGCCGGCGGTCCCGCAGCACAATATTGCCCACGTCGCCGATGCCCAGGCCGTCCACCAGCACCCGGCCGGATGTCACCCGCCCGGCCACCCGCCCCGAACGGCGGGTAAACTCCAGCACCTGGCCGTTTTCCGCCACAAAAATGTGGTTTTCCGGAATGCCCATGGTCCGGGCCAGTTCGGCGTGTTTGATGAGCATCCGGCATTCCCCGTGCACGGGAACAAAAAACTTCGGCTTCACCAGGTTAATCATCAGCTTCAATTCTTCCTGGCTGGGGTGCCCGCTGACGTGGATGCCCGCCGCGTTTTCGTAGATCACGCGGGCGCCTTTCTTAAACAACAAGTCAATCACCCGGGCAACCAGTTTTTCGTTCCCCGGGATGGGCGCCGCCGAAATAATTACCGTGTCCCCCGGGAGAATTTCCACCTGCCGGTGATCCCCCCAGGCCATCCGCGTGAGCGCGGACATGGGCTCGCCCTGGCTTCCCGTGCATAAAAAGACCACCTTGTTTTTCGGCAGGCGGTTTGCTTCCTCCAGCTCCACCAGGGTACCGTCCGGAATCTGCAGGTAGCCCATTTCATGCGCGATGGAAAGCACGTTCACCATGCTGCGGCCGACCACCGCCACCTTCCGGCCGTACTGGCGGGCGGCGATGATGGCCTGCTGCAGCCGGTGGATATTCGAAGCGAAGGTGGCAATAATAATCCGCTCTTCGGCGTGCCGGAAGGTGTCGTCAAAGGTCTGCCCGACAACGCGCTCCGAAGGAGTATAGCCCGGCCGCTCCACGTTGGTGCTGTCGGACATGAGCACCAACACACCCTTTTCGCCCAGCTGAGCAAGGCGGTAAAAATCGGTCACCTCGCCGTCCACCGGCGTATGGTCGATCTTGAAGTCGCCCGTATGCACAAGGACGCCCACTGGCGTGGAGATGGCCAGGGCTACGGCGTCGGGGATGCTGTGCGATACCCGGATAAATTCTACCCTAAAGGGACCGATGCCGACCTCCTCCCGGGGCCTGACGACCCGCAAGTCGACCGCTTCGGCGATGCCCTGCTCTTTCAGTTTCCCCTGGAGCAGGCCCAGGGTAAGCTTTGTTCCGTAAACAGGCACCTCCAGCTGCCTGGCCAGGTAGGGCAGCGCGCCGATGTGGTCTTCGTGCCCGTGGGTCAGCACGATCCCGCGGAGCTGTTCTTTATTTTCTAAAAGGTAGGTAATATCCGGGATTACTACGTCGATCCCCAGCAATTCTTCTTCCGGAAACATTAAGCCGCAATCGATCAACAGAATATTTTCCCCGAACTTCACCGCCATCATGTTTTTGCCGATCTCGCCCAGACCCCCCAGGGGGATCAGGGCCACTTTTGGTTCTTTGGCCAAATCCGCACCTCCCTCTGTTTTTGGTCAACGATCCGGTTGGAAAGAAAACTGCGGCGGGAAAAAACAGGAGAAGGCGGGGAAAATACTCTGTTTAAGCCCGTGTTTTCAAAAGAAGATCCGCACCTGGATTGTCATCATCTATTATACAGAAAATAAGCCCTCCAGACAAGCTCTCTGGAGGGTCCCCAGAAAATAGCTTAACTTCTACCATCGGGCTGGAATTGTCCGGCTCGCCCATCAAAATAAATCCCCCGGGGGAAAGCAAGCAGCCACTTTTTACCTAAAAATTCACCTTCCATCCGGCCGCCGTCCGTTTTTTCCACGGCCCAAAGCCGGACGGGTTCCGGCAGGCCGGTAATCTGATTAAAAGCGGTCAGCGCCACCTGCCAGGAATACAGCACAAGGCCCAGCAGCAAACCGCAAATAAGCACCAGCAAAAGCGGTCTGTTCACTTTACTCACCTTTTTCATCATTTCCCTGCATTTCCCTGACCATCTGGCCCAGGACATCCGCAAACAGGCGGGCGGAGGCCACGGCTTCCTCGGTCGAATTGTTCACGCTGCCGATTTCCACCAGGACGGCCCGGGGATGGAGAAACTGGTTATAGCGCCCGTCCTTGACGCGTACCCCCAAACAAAGACCGGAATATTTTTCGTTTAACCTGGCCGCCAGTTCATTGGCAAACTGGTAATTTTTCTTCCACGTTGGAAAGGGCAGGCGCGCATCCGATCCCACCACCAGCAAAATCGCCGCTACCTTCCGTCCGTTGATCTCCACCAGGCTGTTGCGCCGGGAGCGGCCGGCGTCCCGGTGGATATCCAGCACCACCTTTGCCCCCCGGTGCGCGGCCAATAATTTGCGGAGTGTTTTTTCCGATTCCAGGTAAGAAGTGTCGTATTTGGCATCGTGAACGGTCTGCGCGTGGGCCGCCTTGATGCCGTACCGGCTCTCTAAAACCTCTTTTACCGCCGCCCCCGCCTGGACGACCCCGCCGCACTTGCCTTCCAGGCGATCTTTCCCGTCGGTCAGCGCGTAGGTTTCCCCGGTATGCGTGTGGTAAATGACGACGAGGGCATCCCCGGTTAAATCACCTGGCGTTCCTTCCGGAAACTTCTCCGGAAAAACAGGGGCAGGGGCAGCCGGCGGAAAAATGACCGGCTCCTCTTCGGCCGTCTGTTCAAGTTCAGCTGCCGCCAGATAAGGAATGGACAGCTTCAAGACGGATACGGGGTCGCGGACGTCCAGCCGCAAGGGCGTGAGCCCCGCCAGCAGTTTCTGGGCCGAAACGGTCAGCGGTCCCGGCGCCAGATCACCGTCTTTTTGCTCGACCCAGGCCATTGCCGGCATGGCCGCGCAAAGAAGCGTCCGGGATACTCCGCGGTCCGGAAAAAACCACGAACTGCGCCAGTCAAAAAACCAGCCGGATAAATTAAAAAGGGAAAAAGCCGTTAAAAGCAATAAAAACAGGGCCGATAAACCCCGGCAAAACCGCCGCCATTTTTGCCGCCCGGACATAAAAAGCCCCTTCCCGGTTTTTTAGATTCTTATGACCGGGAAGGAGCTTTTATGAGTCTTAACGCAAAACTGTCGGGACAACCGCATCAATGAGTCCAATAATAAAGGCGGAAATCAGGGCGCCGACCAGGGTCACGCTTAAAAACCCCGGGATAATGAACTGGGCCAGGTAAATTACCACTGCTGCGGCAAGAAAACCGACGATCCCCCTGCTCTGGGGAGAGATCCGGTCGCCCAGCAGGGCTTCTGCCGCGTAACCCAGCAAAGCAATCACTGCGGCGGCGATCAACGCGCCGATGAAGCCGCCCTTCACCACAAAGCCGGGGGAAAGCCAGCTCACCGCGATGAGGACTAGCGCCGAAACCACAAAACGGATGATCAGCCCTAACCATTGCATAACCGCTGTTCACCTCGCTTTCCAGGATGTGCTCACCTATAGCATGGACAAAAAAATGTCCTTTTATACCCCATTTATTCCAGGAGCGAGGTTGCATTTTTCCAGGCCGCGTGGTAAAATGGTCTCCGTGAGGAGGTGGAGAGCGTGGCCAACACAAAATCGGCAGAAAAAAGGATCAAGGTAATCCGCCGGCGCACCTTGCGCAACAAAAGTTTGAAATCCGCCCTGCGCACCGCGATCCGCAGATTTGAAGAAGCCCTGGCCGGCGCTGCCCGGGAAGAGGCCGAGGCCGCCTTGAGGAGGGCGCTGGTGGCCATCGATAAAGCGGTGACCAAAGGGATTTTACATAAAAATACCGCGGCCCGGAAGAAGTCCCGTCTGACCAGGCGGTTTAACCGGCAAGCAAGCTGAGTACGAGTTTTTCCACGGCCGGGTAAAATTCCTGCTTTCCGCTTTTAATCGCCACGTCAAACTCGAGCAGCTGCTCTAAAGTTTGTTCGATTTGCCCAAAGCTGAAGTTAGCGCTTTGGGCGATTATTTTTCTCGCCACGAAAGGCGGAATGCCCAGTTGTTTGCTGATTTCGGCGGCCTGCGCACCGGCGGCGGCCAGTTCCTTCACCTGCAAAAGGAGGCGAAACTGCCTGGCCACCATGGCCAGAATCACCGGCGGCGGTTCCCCGGCGGCCAAAAGATCCCGGATGCCGGCCAGCGCCCTTTTCGCCCGCCGCTCCCCGAGAGCATCCACCACGGCGAAAATATTCTCTTCCACCAGGCGGGGCGTCGTCTGCAGAACGTCCTCCCTGGTGATAATGCCGCTCTCCCCGGTGTAGGCAATTAATTTTTGCAGTTCGTTGTTTAAAAGGGTCATGCTCTGGCCGACGCGGTTAATGATTAAGTCCGCCGCGGCCGGGGCCATTTTTTTCCCCGCCCGGGCGACCTGCTTGAGCAGCCACCGGTTCAGGTCCGCGTTGCGCAGGTGCGCAAATTCGATGGCCTGACCCGCTTTTTGCACGGCTTTAAAGATTTTTTTCCGCTGGTCCACAGGGTGGCCGGTTTCCAGGACCAGGCAGGCGGTGGGCGCGGGGTTTTGCAGGTAGGCCAGGAAGGCTTTTTCTTCCGGGGCGGCCTTTTCTTTGGCTTCCTCCTCCGGCAGGACGTCCGCGCCCGCGTCCGGCGCCTTTTTCCCACGCCCGGAGAAGTACGGCGCGTGGCGCACCACCACCAGCCGCCGGGAGGATAAAAACGGGGGGGCCTGGGCCAGGGAGATAACCTGTTCCAGGGAGGCTTCTTCCCCGTCCAGGAGATCGTAATTAAACTGGGCGGCTTCCTCCGGCAAAAGGCGCCGGGTCAGCTCACTGACGGCCTGCCGGCGCAGGTAGTCCTCTTCGCCGTAAAATAAATAAACGGGGGCGACCTGCCCCTGTTCCAGTTTCTTGAGGAAATTTATGTAAGCCTGCATGGTGTTCCTTTCCTTCCTGAAAAGTTATTGCTCCCGGCCCTTCTCCACCTGTACCTTCTCCACACGGTTGGAAGTAAGATTCTAATATTCCCACCTCCAACTTCTCACATCCCACTTCTCAATCGTCCGCCAGCTTTTCTTCGACCGCGGCCACTTTACCCGCCATGGTCAGGAGCTTGTCCCGGCGGTCGTCGATCTTAATGGTCGTCACCACCCGGTCAGCGCCCGCGGTAAAAGGGTGCTCGTGCATTTTTAAGACCAGGGGGATGATTGCCGCCAGTTCCCCTTCAATAATTGTGCCCATGGAAGTCAGCTGGTACTGAACCTCCGGCGCATTCTGCAAAATGCGCACACAACCGGCCACGTAGCGGCTTAAGCTGGCGGTACCGGTCCCGATGGGAACTACGCTTACCTCGACGACAGCCATTACCAATCACTCCTTTTTACTTTTGACTAAACCCGGCAAAAAAGTTTCTCGAGCAAACTCACCACTCCGGAAGCGTCGTCAGGGTCAAAACAGGGTACTTTTGGCCGGTTTGCGGGGCGGCCCACCAGACAAATCAAGTTTTCCCGGTTCGACACCGGCTTCCCTTGCGGGGCGAGCACTTCGATCCGGGGCCGGTTGGCGCTCTTGTAGCCTTCCGCCAAAACAATATCCACGTCGTTCAGCAGGGAGATGATCTCATCCAAGGACAACTCCCGCTCGATTTTCTTGATCAGGGCCGCTTTGCCCGGAGCGGAAACGCACACGGCATCCGCCCCGGCCCGGGCAAAACGCCAGGAATCTTTGCCGGGGCGGTCAATCTCAAACTCGCCGTGATGGTGCTTGACGGCGCCCACCCGGTAGCCGCGCCGCTTGAACTCCGCAATGAGTTTCTCGAGAAAAGTTGTTTTTCCGGTGTTGCTGTGCCCCACGATACAGATTAAAGGAGGTACGCTGCTCACCCTGTTAATCCCCTTCAGAAACTGCTTTGGCGGTCACATATTTACGATAAAGAAAATCCGGGCAAAAATCCGCCCCGGTGTCCCAAACAATTGTACCTGACTTTTCATCGACCCGAAAATTACGAAACTTGTTTATTTCCTTTAAGGGCGCAAATACTTCGCCATATAGATATTCACTTAGATCGACAACCGCTTTTTCGCCGTCGTCAAATTCTATTTCCAGGATGTATCCCTTAATGTGCTATGCACGAATGACCCTGTTTGGTATCAACTTAAAAACCTTTCAAAATTTCGATCTTATCCCCGACCTGAACCGGTCCGCCTTTGGTGATGCGCACGAAGATGCCTTCCCGGGGCATGATGCAGTCGCCCGTTTCCCGGCGGATGGCGCAATGCGAGTGACATTCTTTGCCGATCTGGGTAACTTCCGCTTCCGCCTGGGGGCCGATTTTCAGCCGGGTGCCGATGGGCAGGCTCACGAGATCAAGCCCTTCGACGGTGAGGTTTTCGGCAAAATCACCGGCCCGCACATCCAGGCCCTTTTCGCGCATTTTCGCAATGCTTTCCACGGCCAAAAGGCTCAGTTGACGGTGCCAGGGGCCGCCGTGGGCGTCCCCTTCCAGCCCGTAACCGGCAAGCAATGTTCCTTTTCCGATGTTTTGTTTGCGCGTCCCTTTTTCCGGGCTGCTGCAGACCGCCCTGATTACTCCAACCAAAAATACCCCTTCCTTTCTTGCCGGGAAATAATAGCATTTCCCGGTTTTTACGCCGGACCGGATATAGCCTTTCGGCTAAAAGGCAATTTTGCTCCGCCGGGGAACTTACTCCGGCCGCCGGTATTCTCCGCTTTTCCCGCCGGACTTGCTAATCAGGCGCAAGTTCTGGATGGTCATGCCGCGATCGACCGCCTTGCACATGTCGTAGACGGTTAGCGCCGCCACCGCCGCGGCTGTGAGGGCTTCCATTTCCACGCCCGTTTTGCCCACTATATGAACCCTGGCCTCCACTTCCACGGTCTGCGGAGGATTTAAATGAAAATCCACGCTTACACCGGTCAAATTCAGCGGGTGCGCCAGGGGGATGAGATAACCCGTCCGCTTGGCCGCCATAATTCCCCCCAGCCGGGCTACGCCCAGAACGTCCCCTTTGCCCACGCCGCCGGTCTCAATTAACCGGAAGGTCTCGGGGCGCATTACCACTTCGCAACGGGCCACCGCCTCCCGGAAAGTATCCTGCTTTTCGCTCACGTCGACCATGCGGGCCCGCCCTTCACGGTCAAAATGGGTAAACCCGCCGGCAGGATCGTTCATCTCCATTCCGTCAGACTTGCTTGAACCCTCCTTACGCCGGAGCTCACCGTTGGTGTGCCTGTCAATCACACCATAAACGAAACTATAGTTAGAATTAGTGAACTTAGCAATCTGACCAACTGTCATCTTGTGCTCATCATACAGTCTGCGGAACCATCCAGACCTGGACTCATCAGGTCTCCTTTCCCTGGTAGACATAGTAGCACTCCCTACTCCCTAACCCCTACTCCCTAATCCCTAACCCCTGTATTTTCCCTGCCCTCATTGTAGATCAAACCAACCCCCCTGACAAGCCCTAAAATGCATCTGAAAAATGACCGGGGCGCCTTTTTGCCCGGCGCCCCGCTTCTTCAAGGAAACTGATCCTCTTCCCCAAAACCGATCCCGGATAGTTGCGGCAGGATTTGGCTTCTCTCTATATCCCACCTCCCCGAACCATCTAAGATATATATATGGCCGGGATGAGAGCAACTTGCCTGTTAATTTATAGATCAGGGCAACAGATTTAAATAACCCGTCTGGCCACGTAAAAGTGCCGCCGGCTTCCTTCGTGAACCGGCGCAAAGGTAAAGGCGTCGTAGGCGGCCAGGGGTTCGAGGCCGGCCAGGGTTAAGGCGCCCTCCACTTCCGCGGGCGCATAACCCCTCTCCCGGTGGATTTCCGTAAAATCGCGCCGGCCGCCTTCATCTTCGATCCAGCCCCGCAAACAAATTTCCCAGACGGGTCCGTCCGGATCGTATTTGCTTTCCCAGGTCAGGCCGAGCTTTTCCTCCCGCCACTCCCCGGTTTCCGGGGGCGCGACGGCCAGCCAGGTAAGGGCGTTGAGATCAAAAACAAACATGCCTCCCGGCGTTAAATTATCTCTTACGCTGCGGAAAACCTGCACCAGGCCGGCGTATTCCGGAATGTAGTTGAGCCCGTCGTGAAAGCAGGTGACCAGCTCCACCGGGGCGTCCAGGCGAAAGGTGCGCATGTCCTGAACCAGAAGAGCGACGGCCAGGCCCGCCGCCCTGGCTTTTTGCCCGGCAACGGCCACCATTTGCGGGGAAATGTCGATCCCGGTAACCCGGTACCCCCGCCTGGCCAGGGGAAAAAGGGTATTGCCCGTTCCGCAGGCCAGGTCGGCCACCGTCGCCGGCCGGTAATTAAACTTTTTTAAGATTTGCTCCAGGTAGTCAATCCAGGCCTCAAAGTCTACCCCGGCGACCAGGTAATCATAAATCTCCGCCAGTCCGGTATACAAAAAAGAAGGCCTCGCTTTGAAAACCTTTTTGCCCTTTGCTTCACTTCAGGCTCGCCAGGATGTCCGCCAGCACCTTGCCGATTTCCTGGTCGCCGTTGATATTCTTCAGCAGGCCTTTTTCTTTGTAATAATCAATGAGCGGCTGCGTCTGCGCTTCGTAAACGTCCAGCCGGTTGGCCACGGCTTCTTCGTTGTCGTCGCTGCGCTGGTACAGCTCGCCGCCGCAGGCGTTGCACTTTCCGGGCGTTTGCGGCGGATTAAAGAGAATGTGGTAGCTGGCCCCGCAGTTTTTGCAAACCCGCCGGCCGGTCAGCCGGGCCATCAGCCTCTCCCGGGGCACGTCGATGTTGATGACGCCGTCCAGTTTGATGCCCATGGACGGCAAGGTTTCGTCCAGCGCCCGGGCCTGCGGCAGCGTCCGGGGAAAGCCGTCCAGCAAAAAACCTTTTGCGCAGTCCGGCTGCGAGAGGCGGTCCTTCACCATGCCCACCACCACTTCGTCGGGCACAAGCTCGCCCCGGTCCATATATTCCCTGGCCTTTTTTCCCATTTCAGTGCCTTCCTTGATGGCGTTGCGGAACATGTCCCCGGTGGAAATATGGGTAATCTGCAGCTCTTTCACCAGCACCTCGGCCTGGGTTCCCTTGCCCGCTCCCGGGGGGCCCATGATCAATAAATTCAAGGAAAATCCCCTCCCCAAATTTTTGTCTCGATTATACCACAGGTTAACTGTTTGTTAAAGGATAATTTAAATTTAGCCACAGAGGATAAAGAGAATATAGGTATCGAGATTCAGAGCCAGCTTTCAGTTCTTAAGCCTGGATACCTCATTATTCCATATTCGGAGGACAGAAAAAAGAAAATTTCATGGGATGAACTTACGTTCCCGCCATAAAAAATGAAAATGTCGTAACCAAGAAGGACTTTTACCCCCTAATTCCCAATTCCTAATTCCCAATTCCTACATTCTGCCGGCTTTTCTCCTCGTCCACCAGAACCCGCCGCAAGATCTTGCCGACGCCGGTCTTGGGCAGCTCGCTGCGGAACTCCACGTGGGTGGGCACTTTAAATTTGGCCAGCTTATCCTTGCAGTATTCCCGGATCTCTTCGGCGGTCAAAGTTTCGCCGGGCTTGGGCACTACCCACACTTTGACGGTCTCTCCGCGGTAGGGATCGGGGATGCCGCCGGCCGCCACCTCCAGAACCCTGGGATGGTTCTTGATCACTTCCTCGATTTCCCGGGGGTAAATATTATAGCCGCCGGCGATGATCATTTCCTTTTTCCGGTCCACAATGTAGAAATAGCCGTCTTCGTCCATTTTCGCCAGGTCGCCGGTGTAGAGCCAGCCGTCTTTCAGCACGGCCATGGTTTCCGCGGGCATGTTCCAGTAGCCGGCAAACACCTGCGGCCCTTTAATGACCAGTTCGCCCACTTCACCGGGGGGCAATTCGGTGATCCCGTCTTCCGGGCTGATAATCCGGCAGTCCACGTCGGGAAAGGGCAGGCCGATGGAACCGTAACGGTTTTTGCCGGAAAGGGTGTTGCAGTGGGTGGCCGTGGGCGCCTCCGAAAGACCGTAACCCTCCCGCAGAGCCGCCCCCGTCAGCGCTTCGAACGTTTTCTGGGTTTCCGCCATTAAAGGCGCCGAGCCGCTGATGCAGGCCCGGATGCTCCGCAGGTCAAATTGCTTCACCTGCGGGTGGTTGTTGATGGCGTTGTACAGGGTCGGCACGCCCGGAAAGATGGTGGGGCGGTGGCGCTGAACGGCGTGGAACAGGTTGTTGATGTCCCTGGGATCGGGCAGCAGGACGAGGGTGGAACCGGAGGCGATCCCGAAGTTAAGCACCGTGACCAGCCCGTAGACATGGAACAAAGGGATGGCCCCCAGCACGATCTCTCCTGCTTCTTTCAGATCGTGGATCCAGGCGCGGATCTGCAAGGTATTGGCAACGAGGTTGCGGTGCAGCGCCATGGCGCCTTTCGGCAGGCCGGTGGTTCCGCCCGTGTATTGCAAAAGGGCCAGGTCGCCCGGACCCACCTCCACCGGGGGGCGCTGACCGGCGCTGTACCGGTTCAGCAAGCCGGTAAAAGAGTAATCGCCTTCCGCCGGCGTCACCCGGTCGCCGCTCTTTTTCTCTTTGGCCAGCGTAAAAAGGAAGCGCAGCAAAGAGGACATATAGTCCTTGATATTGGTTATGATTACTTTTTCCAGCGCGGTATTCCCCTGGATTTTTTTGATCACGGGGTAAAACCGGCTCATCACGATGGCGATCCGGGCGCCGGAATCCAGGGCCTGATGCTCCATCTCGCGCGGGCTGTAGAGCGGGTTGGTGGCCACCACCACCGCCCCCAGCTTCAAGGCGGCATAGTAAGAAATGACGAACTGGGGGGAATTCACCATCAGCAAAAGCACCCGGTCCCCTTTCCGGATGCCCAGGTCGGAAAGCGCGGCGGCCAGCCGGTCGCTTAAATCGTTGACCTCCCGGTAAGTCATTCGGCTGCTGGCGTAGCCGGCGGGCGCGGGCTGGAAGATGAGGGCGGTTTTGTCTGGAATTTTCCGGGCATATTCCTCCAGAAAATGATGAACAGGTACGTCCGGATACTCAAGGTTCGGCGGTACTTGCGGGTCGTAACTTTTTAACCACGGCCTGGCGGACATTGAACTAAGCCCCCTTTCTAAAAAAATGAATGACCATTCAGTTAAAGAAATTCTTCCCGATCAAAAAAAATCCTGCTTAACAACCCAAAAAGTTGCCAAAATTAAGATTCTATTGTCACCCCGCACCGGCAATGATACAATTATTAAAATTTTTCTTACTTTTAAGAGTGAACGAAAGTTTCTCCGGGCAACTACTCTTCCGAAACCGGGCAGGCTTGCCGGATTTTTAAATAGTCTGCCTGGGTGTCGATGTCCAGCAGAACCACCTCGTCAGTTACCGGCACCAGCTTGACCCGGTCGCGGTAGCGGGCGACAATCTCCCGGGCGCCGGTGTCGCCCTCTAAAGTTACCAGTTCCGGGATCAGGGACGCATCGAGGAGGACAGGGTGGCCCGGGCGGTCTTTAAAAACGGGCCGGGTAATCAAACAGGCGGAGGTTTGATAAACTTCGATCAGGCGGTTGATCAGATCCGGGGTTAAAAACGGTTGGTCGGCCAGGATAAACATGAGCGCCGCGGCTTCCGGGCGGGCGGCCCGGACGCCGGCGATTAGCGAAGTGCTCTGGCCCCGGGCATAGTCCGGATTCACCACCAGGCGCACGGGTTTTCCGGCCAGCACTTGAGCCGTCTCTTCGGCCCGGTAACCCAGCACCGTAATCACTTCGCCCACCCTGGAGGCCAGGGCGGCGTCCACCACCCTTTCGATCATGGTCCGTCCGGCCAGCGGCAAAAGCAGTTTTTGAGCGCCCATCCGCTTCCCCTGCCCGGCGGCCAAAATAATTGCGGAAACAAAAAGAGCCACTGTCCCGGACCCCCCAGATTGCTCGAAACATCAAAAACGACAGGGCTGTCTATTGCCTTTTCCCTTCTCTGGAGGTAACCACGGCACAAAAAAACCTCTTCAATATCTAGCACCGGAAAATTTTTACGCCAAACTTGGGCTATTATTTAAAAATTCCTCCGGGTTTGTCGCCGGGATCTTATTTTAGCCGTTAGCTTTTCAAAATCAGCAGCAATTTGTTGAGCATCCCGGGAAGCAAATTCAGGATTATCTTTTAAGATTTGCGCCCGCAAATGCTGGTAAAGGCTATCGTTCTTATTCGTCGTTAGAACCAGATCCCGAGGATGAAAGTTTTTTAAAATAGCAACAGGTTTACCGCGATTGGTAATAATCACAACCTGGTCTTTTTGAACCTGCTTTAATATTTGGGTTGCCCTGTTTTTAAATTCCCGGGTATTGATAAAACTAATTTGTTCCACCAGATTCACCCCCAATGTTACTACTATTGTAGCTACAATATAAGAATTTGTCAAGCCGGGTGCTCATAAATATCTCACATGTATGGCGAATACTTAAAATGAGACCTCACCTGCTACGGAACAGAAGAATTGCTTTCCCCCGCAGCTGGCAAGCACTACGCGCCGAATTTCTCCCGCGGATAAAATTTTTTCCGCCAACTCCCGGGCGGCCGGCTGCCCGGCCGGCCCGTCCACTTTGTTAATCAGCGGCACTACCCTGGCTCCGGAAGGCACGCCTTTCCTTGAACCCCTCGGATGCGTGATAACTTTGCTGACCACCTCCGCCGTCACCGGTGAACCCTGGGCGGCTCCCGCCAGCCGGGCAACAAGCTCCGGGCGGTGGACGAACTCGGCGGTGAGCGGCCTGCCCAGCACGTCCAGACCGACCACGGGCACCACCAGGGTAGCCGCCCCGGGAATCACCGGCTCGTGTTCCGCGGGGGCTTTCAGGGACCGGCCCCGGCTGCCGTCCGCTTCCACCAGCAGATAATCGGCGATCCCGGTTCGCCAGAGCTCATCCACCCACTGCGCCGGCAGGCCCACCAGCTTCCCGTCCGGGGCGGTTTCCCGGCCGGCCGCCGCCATTTTCCCGGAGGCAAGCGCCCGGCGCAGTCCGGCAAGTAAAGACCGGTAATCGCCGGAAACAACCACTTCACCCAGGCCGGCAAACTGCTCCCGGTATACTTTCGTCGTCGTCGCGGCCACCACGGTCCGCCCTGCTTCGGCCAGTTCCCGGGCCAGCCGGCGCAGCGCCGCCGTCTTGCCGCCGCCCCCGGTGAAGGCCGCCAGCTCCATTTCCGCCAACCCCAGGGCCGCCCGCAAAGTCAACTCCAGTTTAAATCCGAACACCTCAAAATACCTCACCGCAACCGTTATGGGAAAAGGCCCTGACCTTTTTCGGCCTGGTTTTTTCTTGCCAGAAAAAGCAATCTAAGATATATTTTAATTAGAATACTTTTCGATGCGGGTGGTTTTATTTTATGCCCTTTGACGAAAAGGTAAAAATCGTGGGGCAGCGCAAAACGAATGCTTACAAATTTCAAGACTACGATCGTTTCCTCGATTTGCTAAATAAATTGGGCGAAACGACATTCATCGTTCAAAAAGGCGTCCATAAATTCAGAACATTCGAGGAGGCCAACGCATGGATGGAAGAGGCGATCGTCCGGACAATCATTCACAAAAACAGGCAAAGACACCGGAGATCGAAGACCTGAAAAAGCTCTGCCGGGAACTGAACAGGCTGGGGGCCAAATATGCCCTGGTCGGCGGCTTTGCCATGCATTACTACGGCCTCACGAGAACCACCTACGATATTGATTTTTTGGTATCCACAGAAAAAGAAAATATCCGCAAAATCAAAGAGGCATTATCTGTGTTACCCGATAAAGCGATCCGGGAAATCGAAGAAACCGACCTGGAAAAATACACAGTAGTCCGTGTGGCTGACGAAATAGTAGTCGACCTGATCGGCAAAATCGGGCCGGTAACCTACGAAAACGCCGAAAAAGTCCAAATAGATATAGACAACGTAAAAATACCGGTAGTCGATCTCGATACGCTTGTAAAAACAAAAATGGGTATTCGAGAAAAAGACCGCTTAGATTTGAAGTATCTGCTCAAAGTACAGCAGCAATTGAAGAAACAAGAAAAACGAAAAAGGAGTTAATCGCCTTCACGAAAAACTTACAGATTAAGTCTGTTTAATAAATGCAACATTGCTTCGAGTACCCCACCGGCCACCGCCCGGGCCTTTTCGCTGATGGTAAAGCAGTATTCCGGGCGCCCCCGCGGGTCGATGTCGCCGATTTTTAGTCCTTTTTCCACCGGACAGCCGTCGGCGATCAGGCCGCGCAAGACGCCGCTTATTTCCGCCCGGACGGGATGTTCCCCGACAAAGCCCACCACGTCCTGCGCACGGACGATTTCTCCAATTTTCCGGCTGGCGGTAAAGATCCCCGCCGCCGGCGCCCGCAGGACCCGCTGGAAGGTAAACCCGTCGACCGGCCCCGGCTCGCCCGTATTCGGCAGGGCGGTTCCCTCCCAGATGACGCGCCCCAGGTAGTGGCCCCGCTTCGTTTCGACCACGGCGTGGGCGTCCCGGCCGGCGCAAAAACCGGGTCCCAGGGCGATCACCACGGGGGCGTCGGAAATCCGGGTGCCGGTGTTGCATTTGGCCATTATGGCGTCTACCAGCACCGTCGGCCGCAAAACCCGCACCATTTCCCCCGCCGGGTCCACCACTACGGGGATTACCCCCGCCGCCCGCAGGCGGGCGGCGTCCTCCGGCCCGGCGGCCGGGGCGGCGCGCACGCCTTCCACAACAACTTCACCCTCTTCAACGGCGGCGGCAAAAGCCACCGTCCGCCGGACCACCAGAGGCCGGGGGAGTTCCGTCAGCACCGGCACAAACCCGCACCGGTGCAGCCGGTGGGCCACCCCGCTGGCCAGATCCCCGGCTCCTTTAATCAGCACCAGGATATCCTTCATGGGTATTCACTTTCCTTCCTGAAAACAAGGGTTAAACAATAAGTTAAGTGCCAGGCGCTTAACTTATTTTTGAGGGGGAGACCGGTTCGAGCAACACTTCCACTTTCCCGCCGCAGATCATCCCTTCGGCTGCCGCCGTATCGTTATCCATCGCGTACTCAAAAAGAACGGGGAGGCCGTCCGCAGCCAATAAATCAAGGCCCGCCCGGCGCACTTCTTCTTCCACCAGGCCCCCGCCGATGGTGCCGCAGATGCTCCCGTCCGGAAAAATGAGCATTTTTGCCCCGGCCTTCCGGGGGGACGAACCACGGGCGGCGATGACGGTGGCCAGCGCCGCGGGCGTACCCTGCCGGACGCAGGCAACCAGGGTCTGGAAAAGATCGAGATCCTGCGCCGCCAGCGAGCCGCCGCGAAGATATCCCCGGTTCCCCCGCCCCCCGCCGAAATCTTCCGCCAGAGAGCGGGCCCCGCCCCCGCGCCGCACCTTGATCAGTTCGGCGGCGATGCTCACGGCAATTTCCTCGGGCGTCTGGGCTCCCAAATCCAGGCCGATGGGCATGTAAACCGCGGCGATTCTCTCTTCCGGCACCCCTTTGGCAAGTAAATGTTCCTTCATCAGCTTGATTTTGCGCCGGCTGCCGATCATCCCCAGGTAGGCCAGATCGCGCCCGATCAGCCGCTCCAGGCACAGCAAATCGTGCTGGTGCCCGCGGGTGACGATGACCACGCTGGTCCCCGGCCCCAGGGGAAGGTTTTCCAAAGCCTGCTCGAAATCGGCGCAAATTACCTGCCGGGCTTCCGGAAACCGCTCCCGGGAGGCGAACTCCGGCCGGTCGTCCACCACCGTAACCGCGTAACCGAGCATTGCCGCCATCTGCACCAGCGGCCGGGCAACGTGTCCCGCCCCCAGGATGACCAGTTCATCGGGGCGAAAGAAAGGCTCGGCGACCAGCAGGCAATGCCCGGCGGCCGCGGCACCGGCCGGGCCGGAAACCCAGGCCTTTTCCAGCGTCCCGGAACGCAGCGCCCGGCCGGCCAACTCATCGGCGGTCCGGTCCAGCCAGTCCGCCCCCAGGGTACCGGCCTTCAGCTCCGGGGAGAAAAACCTTTTACCTCCCGGCAGCGGGAAAATGTTTTCTTTCTCCCTCTTCCCATCCTGTCCCGGCCCTTCCGTCACGACCGCCACGGTCACCAGGACCGCCCTTTTCCCGGCCGCCAGCGCATCCAGTACGTATTCGTAGATGAACTTCATAAAAACTCCTTTCCCCCTCCGGGACGGTAGTGTCCCCGGGACGAAGGTTCCGCCATAACTCCGCAAGGGTGGAGTTCTGACACTTACTTCTATTTGGTTTCCTGTCCCTGTTTGACGACTGACGTCCGACGACCGACGACTCCGACAACTCATTTTCCCTGTGCTTTCTGTGTCCTGCCATGGTTATATTTCCGGCCGGGACCAGCTGTTTCCCGCCCCCGCCAGGCCGAAGCTGCACCGCGGGTAGCGGCACTCCGGGCAGCCGCGGCACAAGCCCCCGTGGGCCAGGGCCACGATGTCCCGGCGGGTGAGGCGCTCGCCGGTCAGCAGGCGGGGCAAGACCAGGTCCAGGACGGTAGTGCGGAAAAACATCCCGCAGGCCGGCACCCCCAGAACGGGCACGTCCCCGTGGTAGGCCAGCAAAAACATCGCCCCGGGCAGAACAGGCGACCCGTATTTTTCGATGGCGGCGCCGCTTAAGCGAATCCCCTGGGGGGTCACGTCGTCCGGATCCACCGACATACCGCCGCTGACCAGCACCAGCCGGGCGCCCCGGGCAATTAAACTGTTGATCAGCCGGGCGATGGCCGGTGCGTCGTCGGGAGCGTGCTCCACCGCCAAAACCTCAGAGCCGAACGACTCTACCTTTTGCCCCAGGACCGGGCCGAAGTCATCTTTAATCCGCCCGTAATATACTTCGTTGCCGGTGACGATAATTCCTACCGCCAGAGGTTGAAAGGGCTCCACCCGGACAATCCCGCCGCAGGCCGCGCAAATACCTTCCGCCGCTTTCACCACCGCTTCCTTCACCACCAGCGGAATCACCTTTGTCCCGGCCACCATTTCCCCCGGCGTCACCGGCGTGTTGTTGGGCAGGGTGGATAAAATCACCTCCGGCAGATCGTTGACGGCCTCCAGGGCGGGAACATTAATTTTCAGCAGCCCCGCGCGGTCCGCGAAAAGATTCACCCGGCTTTCCCTGGGCGCCGAGCAGGTGATCCCGGGTCCGGCCGCGGCCCGTCCCAGGCGCGCACCCGCCTCGTCTTCGTGGACTTCGTCCCCTTCCAGTTCTAACACGTAAACCTTTTCCTTGCCCAGCTTCAGCAGTTCCCCCACGTCGTCCTCCGTGATCACGTGTCCTTTCCGGAAGGCCGGCCCCTTAAATTCCCCCCGGACGATTTTCGTGACGTCGTGGCACAAAACCTTCCCCACGGCATCCGCAACGTCAATTGTTTCGGCCCGCATAACGCTCAAAACCCCTTTCCGATGCGCTTTTGCTCATCTGCATCCCGCCGGTTTTTCGCCCTTCCCCGGCCATTCCGGCGAAACCTCCCGCTTTTTCATCCGGTGAAGAGCCGCGCTATCTTTACTCAAGTATAACGCTGGTAAAAATAAATTTCAATGATCATCACCGTTTTCGAAGTGAAAATGTTTTGCGTACAGCTGCGCCAACGTTTTTTGCACGTCCTCCCGCAGGGCCACGTACTGCTGCATCAACCGGCGGGCCTGCGGCGTTACCTGCGAACCCCCGCCGGCGGCCCCGCCCACCCGGCGCACCAGCAGGGGAAAGCCCAGCCTGCCTTCCAGCGTGCGGATCAACCGCCAGGCCTTGTTGTAGGACATCCCCATCTCGGCGGCCGCCCTGTTCAAGGAACCCGTTCTTTCCACCCGCGCCAGCAATTCGTAGGGCCCTTCCCCGAAGGCCTTCCCGTTGTTATCCAACCAGATTTTATAAGCCAGGCGCACGGGCCGCCTCCTTTCCCAGGCATCAACAACTGTGTTCCGTTTTGCTGGTATAATTATAACTGCCCGGCGGTTGATTTGCAATTCCATTAAAGGAAAGTCCCGGCCGGCCGGCGAAGATTTTAAGAGAGGGCGCAGGTGAGGCAAACGAATCGGCCCGCACCCCTCACTCCTGATTCCCATTTTTTGAGGTGACCCAGGTGGAGATTGGTTTGTTATTGTTGGTGGGGATAATTGTGGGCGGGATGGCCGGCTGGCTGCTGGCCGGCGCCCGGCTGCGGAACTTTTTTGCGGGGCAGCTGGCCCAAGCGCAGGGCAGGGCCCGGGCGGCGGAGGAAATCAACGCCGAACTGCGCCGGCAGATCGGCGGGGTGCAGGAAGAACTGCAGGAGACCCGGCAGAGGTTGGAACAGGAGCAGCAGGCCCGGGTAAGAGCGGAAACCTCCCTGGCGGAGGCCGGGCAAAAAATGGCCGAGCAAAGGGAGCTGCTGGCCGATGCCACCCGGAAATTGAGCGACGCCTTCCGGGCCCTGGCGGCCGACGCCCTGCAGAGCAATAACCGCACTTTTCTGGACCTGGCCCGGCAGGCCCTGGAAAATATGCTGACTGAAGCCAGGGGGGACCTCCAGCAGCGCCAGCAGGCCATCGACAGCCTGGTGAAGCCGCTGCAGGCGGAACTGGAACGTTACGCGGCCCAGGTGCGGGAAATGGAAAAGGCGCGTGAGCAGGCTTACGGCAGTTTGCAAAAACAGCTGGAAAGCCTGACCCAAACCCAGCAATTGCTCCAGCGGGAGACCGGCAACCTGGTCACGGCTTTGAAGATTCCCCAGGTGCGGGGGCGCTGGGGGGAAATCACCCTGCGGCGGGTGGTGGAAGTAGCCGGGCTTTCCAGTTACTGCGACTTTCTGGAACAGGTGGCGGTGGATACGGAAGGGGGGCGTCTGCGGCCCGACCTGGTGGTGAAACTGCCGGGGGGTAAAACGGTGGTGGTAGACGCCAAGGCGCCCTTGAAAGCCTACCTGGAAGCAATCGAGGCGCCGGATGAAGGATCGCGCCGCCTTGCTCTGCAGAGGCACGCCCAGGCCGTGCGGACGCACCTGCAAGTCCTGGGCTCCCGGGCCTACTGGAGCCAGTTCACCCCGGGCCCCGACTTCGTTGTGCTCTTCCTGCCGGGGGAATCCTTTTTCAGCGCCGCCCTGGAGCAAGACCGGGGACTGATTGAAGACGGCCTGGCCTGCCGGGTGCTCCTGGCCACCCCGACCACTCTCATCGCCCTTTTACGCACCGTGGCAATGAGCTGGCAGCAGCAGCAGGTGGCCGAAAACGCCCGGCGCATTGCGGAAACCGGAGCGGAGCTTTACGACCGGGTGTGCCGCTTTGCCGAACACCTGGGCAAGATCCGGGAGGGCCTGCAAAAAGCCGTTCAGTCTTTTAACCAGGCGGTGGGCTCCTGGGAAAGCCGGGTGGTGCCGGGGGCCCGGCGCTTGAAAGAGCTGGGCGCCGGCCCGCCGGGCAGGGAACCGCCCCCTCTTCAGCCGGTCGAAACGGCCCTCCGGGAGTTGCCCCCGGGGCGGGATTAAAGGTATTTTCTTTGTAGATAATCTTTACCTCCGGGTGCGCTTCGGCGCACTCCTCCTGATATGGATTGGACAAGCTACATGAGAAAATCGCCGGCCTGTTCCTTAATCATGGTCACGGCTGCTTCAACATCCCGGACATTGGTATTAATGTGTTCGATCGTCGCGACTTGCTCCTCAGATATAGCGGAAACGTGCTGGGTCTGGACGCTCAAGGAGGTTATCTTCTCTTGAATGTGCTGCAGTCCCTCGTTTATACTTTTGATGGACGAAGCGACCCGGCCGGCCAGTTTTCTGATTTCCTCCGCCACCACCTGAAAACCTTTCCCCTGCTCGCCCGCCCGGGCGGCTTCGATGGCGGCGTTTAAGCCCAGCAGGTGGGTTTGTTCAGATATTTCCCGGACAAAAGCAACCACCCGGTCAATCTCCCGGGACTGCCGGCTGATCTCCTCCGTGCTGCCGGCCAGTTCCTGCGCGCTGCTCGCCAGGTGCTGAGCCGAGTCCAGCAAATTGGAAACGTTGCTCACGATCCCTTCCAGCGATTTTCCCAGATTTTTGACCATCTCGACCAGTTCTTCCTGCCTGGCCGTAGAAGTTGCCATCGTCAGATTGGCCACAACCTCGCCGTTTTCGTCAAACACCGGGGAAGAAATCGCGTAATACGGCATTCCGTATATTTCCTTAGGAAAAACCTGCGCAATGCGCCTTTTTTCCGTAAAAACCCGGTGGGTGGCGCTCCCCGGTTTCACCGGATCTCCTGTCTTGATGTTCAGGGGAACCGCCCCCTCGTGATACCAGAGAAATTTTTTGCCGTCCGTCAAAGAAAGAACGACATCTTCTCCAATCAATCTCGAGAAATGGGGCATGGCCTTGAGAAGGGCGGCAATGAGTTCGTGCTGCAAAGGCTCCTCTTTGGCCTCCCCAGTCCCGGGCAACTGCCCCGCCCGAGCCTCCTGAGGCTCGGGATCCTTGCTTTTGCCGGCGGCCTTTGCTTTTTCCAACGGAGCGCCTCCCGCGGGTTGATCCCTTCTCTTCTCCTTCTGTCCAAAACTGGCCGGCGTTGAATTCGTTGCGTTTAATTGAGCGGATTTACCTCCAATCATTTTCCTCACCCCTGTTGGACGGGGCGGGTTTGATGCCCGCCCCGCCAGAAAAATCCTTTTGTTTAAAGCGCGTTTTTGGCACGCAGCTCTTTTTCCAGGTACCCCAGGAAGGCCTCGGCCTTCTCCACCGGCGGTTTGGTGACCAGGCTGACCACCACAAAGACGACCGCCGTCGCCAGCAGGGTCCAGATGGCCGGGCCGTGGCCCCAAACGGTAACCCTGGCAAACTGCATGTACAGCGCCGTAAAAGAGCCGGCCAGGATGCTGGCGATGGAACCGGCCGCCGTCGCCCGGCGCCAGAAAAAGGCCCCGAAAATAGTCGGCACAATCACCATCAACCCCAGCGAAGATGCCACGGAGAGGACGGCAATCAGACCGAACTTTTGCAGGGCAAAGAAAAAGGCCAGGACGGCAATAACCGGGATAACGAACTTGCCGAAAAGCAATTCGCTTTCCTCGGAGGCCTGCGGGTTAATGTTCCGGTATAGATCGCGCGCCACCATGGAAGAAAGGGTGAGCATGATCGAGTCCAGGGTGGAAATGGCCGCCGCCGTAATCCCGATCATCGCGATCAGGGCAAGCACCGGCGGAACGTACTGCGAAGCCAGAAGCGTCGGGGTGGCCAGGTCCGCATTTTTCAAGCCCGGCTCGATTACCTTCGCGGCAAAGCCCCACAGCACGGAAACCAGCGTGTAAATAAACCCGAAGACCAAAAACCCGCGCACCATCCCCCGCAGGCTGCCCATGGATCTGGAAATAAACAGGCGCTGGCTGACCTGGGGGTTAGAAATACAGAAGAAGAACCAGGGGATGGTTAATCCCAGGAAGGTGCCCCAACTAAAGAATCCCGGACCCGGAACGGTAAGGTCTTTCGCGTATTTTGCCTCCAGGGTGCCGAAAAAGCCGCCGAACCCGCCCATGGCGCCGGAGACGACAAACAGCAAAATCATGGTGGCCGCGACAATCATAATCAGAGCCTGCAAAGAATCCGTCCAGGCCACTGAACGCATGCCGGCGATCCACGCCCAGGCCACGGCCAGGATGGTGGCAATCCCCACGCCGACCACAAAGGGAATCGCCCCCTTGGAAAGCCCTTCCATCAGGTAGCCGATGCCCATCAACTGCACCGCCGAATAAGGAATCAGGAAAATGACGCTGGCAATGGTGAACAAAATCGCAATCCACCTATTGTCGTAACGGTCGGCCAGCATTTCATTGGGAGAAACGTAATTGAACTTCTTCCCCACCAGCCAGAAGCGCGGGCCGAAAAAGGCCGCCAGAACCAGTCCGGATAAATAAATCAGCTCAAAACCCAGAGCGCCTACGCCGCCTTTGTAAACCAGCCCGGCCAGGCCGACCATCATGAAGGCGCTGTAAGTGGTGGCGCTGTAAGTAAGCGCTCCGACAAAACTGCCGATGGTCCGGTTGGCCAAAAAGAAGTCGGTGACGCTTCTCGTCATTGTCCCCCGGGAAGTGTAGGCAACCGCAAACCCCATGATAATATAAATGGCAATTGCTGTATAAACCCACGAAGCCGGCATCTTAATCCCTCCAGTAACTGGTTACACAAAAAATGGAAACCATTGCAACCAGGGCAAATAAAGTCCAGTAAAGGAACGCGCCGGTGATTTTCGGCACCCCGGATAAAAATGCGTAAGGCACGATAAAGGCCGACAAAACCAGGATAAGAAACCAGATTGCCCAACCCAAGCGCAAAAAAGGCAAACGTTCGTTATTTTCAGGCATTAAGCCCACCTCCGAAAATTTTAGGGTAAACAATTTTAAACCGTTATTTTTCCGGGCCACTGACGGCCTGGACTACTTTTTCCAGCGTAATGGGCAGTTCGTAAAACCGCACGCCGAGGGCGTCCGCTACCGCGTTGGCGACGGCGGCCGCCGTGGGAATCAACGCCGGTTCTCCGACGCCTTTCGCCCCGAAGGGACCGGTAGGCTCCGGCTCTTCCACGATAATCGAGTAAATTTCCGGCATGTCCAGGCTCATGGGCAAAATGTAGGCGGAAAAGTTGGTATTTTTGATTTCCCCGGAGGCCACCTGCACCTCTTCAGTCAACGCATAGCCGATGCCCATTGCACACCCCCCTTCGATTTGCCCTTCCACCGCCTGCGGGTTGACCGCCCGGCCCACGTCGTGAGCGGCAACGATGCGCAGCACACGTACCTTTCCCGTCTCCGTGTCGACCTCCACCTCGGCGACCTGAGTGGCAAAACTGTAAGTAGCGTAAGGCACTCCCTGACCTGCTCCGTCCAGGACGGTGGTCAGTGGATTAAACCAGCCGCTCCCCAGGGTAAGCTTCCCCCGGGCGCGGCAACCGGCCAAAACTTCCTTGATGGAAACGGACTTCCCGGTGCTTTTTTGCCGGATGCGGCCTTCGCCGGTTTCCAGGTCTTCGGCCGGCGCGCCCAGCATTTGGGCCGCTTCGGCCAGCAAAACCTGTTTGGCCTGCCGGGCGGCCAGGCGGACGGCGTTGCCCGAAATGTAGGTCTGCCGGCTGGCCGAAGTAGCGCCCGCATCGGGGCTCACGCCGGTGTCGCCGGCTGCTACCAGCACGTCCTCCACCGGTACACCCAGCTCTTCCGCGGCGATCTGGGCCAGCACTGTGCTCGACCCCTGCCCGATGTCGGCGCAGCCGGTCAGCACCAGCACGGTGCCGTCTTCCAAAAAATCCAGAAAGGCCCCCGCCGGATTCGGCGCGCCCGTGTTCCCGATCCCGTACCACATGCAGCCGACGCCTACACCGCGTTTTTTCATCCCTGACCCCCCAGCGGCAAGATGGCAATTTACTCCGTCCTATTTTAACTTTCGTTCCTTGACCAATAAATCTTTACCTCTCCAGCATCCCCAATTCCCGCGCCTTTTCCCGCGCCCGCCGGATGGTCTCGGCGATCCCCACGCCGGCCTGCAAGCGCTGCCCGGTGGCGGTGACGCTCCCTGCCTTCAAACAATTGCGCAGCCTGATTTCGAAGGGATCCAGCCCGAGGGCCTGCGCCAGCAGATCCATCTGGGATTCGTGGGCAAAGGCGATTTGCGGGACGCCGAAGCCGCGCATCGCCCCGGCCGTCGGGTTGTTGGTATAAACGCAAAAAGCCTCGATGAAAACGTTGGGAACTTCGTAGGGTCCGGCGGCGTGCACCGCCGCCCGCTTCAGCGTGGCCGGCCCGTAAGAAGCGTAAGCGCCCGTATCGCCAATGATCCGGACTTTGACCGCCGTAAGCCGCCCCTCGCCGTCGGCGGCGCTGGTGTAATCGATGATAAAAGGATGGCGTTTCGGGGAAGCAATCACCGATTCTTCCCGCGGGTAGACCATTTTCACCGGCCGGCCGGTTTTCCAGGCGGCCAGCCCCAAAAGGCACTGGACGGAAACGTCCAGCTTACCCCCAAAGCCCCCTCCCGTAACTGCCTGGACGATCCTCACCCGGTGCTGGCCGGTCCCCAGGACCCGGGCAACTTCCCGCCGGTCGTAGTGGGGATTTTGAGTGGAAACCCGGATCGTCAGCAAACCGTTTTCGATGGCCGCCACCCCGGCTTCTGTCTCCAGGTAGGCGTGCTCGGCCATTTGCGTCGTGTAGCGGCGGCTGATCACCACCCTGGCGGCGGCCAAGGCGGAATCCGCGTCTCCCCTGATAATCCTGGTTACCGATTGAATGTTGCTGTTGCCGTGAACCTTCGGCGCGTAGTCGGCCATCGCTTCCAGGGCGGAAAAAACGGCCGGCAGCGGTTCGTAATCCACCTTAATTTTCAGCAGGGCGGTCTCCAGCGCCTCTTCCGACTCGCCCACCACCAGCGCCAGGGGGTCGCCCACGCGCCGGATGCGTTCCCCTCTGCCCACCAGCACCGGTTCGTCTTTGACGATGATCCCGACGGAGTTCTGACCGGGAATGTCCGCCGCCGTGTAAACGGCCACCACCCCCGGCACCGCCAGAGCTTCCGCCGTTTCGACGGAGCGCAAAACGGCGTGGGGCACCCGGCTGCGTAAGACACGGGCGAAAAGCATCCCGGGGAGGTGCAGATCGGCGGCGAATTGCGCCCGGCCCGTCACCTTGGCTGCGCCGTCCACGCGGGGAAAGCTTTTCCCGATCGCCTGAAAGCCGGCACGTTCAAAAGTCCCACTCTCCGGGCTTTCTCTTTCCGGGCTCTCTTCTCCGGGGAAATCCACGTTCGGGAGCTCTTTTTCGCGAATTTTAACGGTCATTTCGCTTCCCCCTCCCGGCCATTTCGGCCGCCGCCAGGCGGATCGCCTCCACAATTTTCACGTAGCCGGTGCAACGGCAGAGGTTGCCGGAAATGGCCGTTTTAATCGCCTGTTCGTCGGGACAGGGATTTTCGTCCAGCAAGGCCTTGGCGGCCAGGATCATCCCCGGGGTGCAAAAACCGCACTGCACCGCCCCGGCTTCCAGAAA
>JAIMBK010000118.1 GCA_023511535.1 Armatimonadota bacterium | reverse complement strand
TCATGGTCACGGCCTTTTTCACCGTTAGAAGCAGTTCATCCAGGTTAAACGGTTTGACGATATAATCGAAGGCGCCGGCCTTCATGGCCTGGATGGCCATTTCGGTGGTGCCGAAAGCAGTCATTAAAATCACCGGCAACCCGCCGTCGATTTGCTGGATGCGCTCCATTACCTGCAAACCGTCCAGATCGGGCATGCGGATGTCCAGCAAAATTGCATCGGGAGGAATCTCCTGCACCAGCGCCAAGGCCCGGTAGCCGGCGGTGGCCGTTTCCACCCGGTAGCCTGCGTCTTCCAGAACTTCCCGCAAAAATTCGGTAACGCTTTCTTCGTCGTCAATGACCAGTACTGTGGACATCATTTTCAGCTCCCTTTGCTGCAGGTATATACAACAGGCAGGTGGTTCCCTGACCCACCTGGCTGACCATTTCAATTTCGCCGCCGTGGGCGCGCATAATTTCGTAGGCGATGGCCAGCCCCAACCCCACGCCCTTTGGTTTGGTGGTGAAAAACGGATCAAAAAGGTGCGGCATAATCTCTTTGGGAATGCCGGGGCCGTGGTCCCTGATGCTGACCAGCAGCATATTCCGGTCGGGATTAAATTCGGTGCCCACTTCGATTACCCCCTGATCGCACATGGCCTGGGCGGCGTTATATAAAACATTATACAGCACCTGCTCCATTTGCAGGGGATCGATCCAGGCTGCAGGCAGACCGGGGCTGAGCCTCTTTTCTATGACAACCCCGGAATTGTAGGCGTCGTTGAAAAACTGACACGTCCGGTTCACCAGCGCGTTTAAGTCGTGGGCGCCGAATACGGCCTGCGCCGGCCGGGCAAAATGCAGCAGCCGGTCGACGATGTTGTTCAGCCGCGTGATCTCCCGGTGGATGATGGCCAGGGAGCGGGGCGACGGGGGATGGTCCTTTCGCCAGAACTGGGTGTATCCGCTGATGGCGGTGATCGGGTTGCGGATTTCGTGGGCCACCCCGGCCACCAGCTTGCCCAGGGCGGCCAGGCGCTCCTGGCGGCGGATCTGCTCTTCCATCTGGACGCGCTCGGTAATGTCCCGGCAGGTAAGCACGGCCCCCACCACCTCCTGCCGGGCGTTCCTCAGCAGGCTGGTGCTGATCAGGAACTGCCGCCGGCCGCGGCCGTTCACCGGGTGATCGATTTCCAAATCTTTGACCAGGACGCCCTCCCGCAAAGCCTTGAACAGGTTGGCGGAAAAAGGCGAACCCGCCGGAAAGACTTCCGTTAAATGGCGCCCCTGGCAGCTCTGGTCAAGCTCCAGAATAGCCATGGCCGCCCCGTTGATCTCGATAATCTCGCCGTTTAAATTAACGGCCAGCACGCCGTCGTCAATGCTGGCCAGGATGATTTCGTTGTAATTTTGCACGCTGACCAGTTTGGCGGCCAGTTCATTAATGGCCGCCGTGATCTCGCCCACCTCGCCCGGCGCCGGCGGCAGCGTATGTGTCAGGTCTTTCTCCAGCTGCTTCAAACCTTTCTTGACCTGGCTGACGGCGGCGACCAGGGTCCGGGTGAGCGTAAAGGCACCACCGAAACCGATCAGGGCGCCGAAGGCGATTACCAGATAGGCGTCCCGCTGCACCTGGTCCAGGCGCCGGTAAAACCCGGTCAGGGATTCCGTGGCCCAAACGGCGCCAATCACCTGGCCGTCCCGGACCAGGGGGCGGTACATTTCCAGCCGCCCGCCTCCGGAAACCCCCAGGTTCTGGAATACCGGCTCACCCGTCCCGATCGTCTTATCGAAGGCCGCTTTCCGCCACTTGGAGAAGTTTTCCCCGTAACTGTTTTCATCTCCATCCAGGATGATATCCAGATTGCGGTCGTAAAAACCCAGCTCCACTCCCGGAAAATTCTGCCGTGCTTCTTCGATTAACGGTTTTAGCCGGCGGTTTAATATTTTTACCTGCTCGCGGCGGGGTGCTTCCGCGGCGCCCGCCTCCTGCAGCATGACGTGAAAAGGCTGCTCTAAACCCGTATCCAAAAAACTCATGGCTTTGGCCATTTTTTCTTTATGGGTTTCGATCAGCCGCATCTCGGTGCTGTGGATGACTCTTAACATATAAAGAGTTAAAACCACGGGCAGAATAAGAAGGATAACGATCAAAATCAGGATTTGGTTTTTGAAACCTTTTTCACGAAGTAGCACCACCACCTCCTTTTGCTCATCCCGGCCCCGGATAAACCCAGGAATCCCGGGAACGCAAGACAATGATCTTCAATTTCGCTCCGGCAACCCCGCTGGATTAATTGAACTTCCAGGAATTTTCTTTTTCCTGCCTTCAGATATGGAATAAAAAGGAGTTACTCTCCACAAGGCAGGATAATAAAGGCAATAAGGCACAAAGGCAATAAGGCACAAAGAGAATGTACCGGAAAGATTATTTTGTGCCTTTGTGCCTGGGAAAACTTTGTGCCTGAGCTTTAATTGAACCTGCCTTTACCATCTTAACATAATTACCGTTTTGTGAAAAGGTGTTCCCCGCTTCAGTTTTTTCCGCGCGCGCAAAGGAGTCAGCCTCGCTTTTTGATCCGGCCACGGCGGTGATAAATTCCTTCCCGTTGACGAAAAGCCTTGCTCCCCGGCAGGGCGCCACCACCGGGTAAGGTTCTCCCGCACCGTGTTCGACCTTGAGCTCGCCCTTCTCCACCCAGGCTGCGAGATGTTGCCGGAGCCCGACTTCCTGCATGTTGCCTCACCCTGTGTCAGAGGCATTTGAGAAATGTCTCCACGATCCGGGGGTCAAACTGCGTGTCGGCATTTTTGATCAGTTCCCGGACTGCTTCGTCCCGGCTCAGCGCACGGCGGTACGGCCGGTGCGCGGTCATAGCCTCGAAGGCGTCAGCCACGGCAAAAATGCGCGCGCCTAAAGGGATCTCTTCCCCTTGCAGACCGTCCGGGTAGCCTTTTCCGTCCCATCTTTCGTGGTGGTGTAGAACAAAAGGGGCGACGGCCCTTAATCGGTTGTGGCTGCTGAGGATTTTTGTGCCTACCGCCGGGTGCCGGCGGATGCAGGCAAATTCCTCGGCGTTGAGCGGTCCGGGCTTGAAAAGGATGTCGTCGCGGACGCTGATTTTGCCTATGTCGTGCAAAAGGGCGGCGGTGCGGAGTTGCTCGATGAAACCCCCGGGAAGAGCCATGCGCAAAGCGATCTGGAGAGCATATCTGGTCACGCGTAAGGAATGTACCCTGGTGTGGTGATCGCATGCGTCCACCATCTGGGCCATCGAGCGGAGGATCGCCAAATCCTGTTTTTGCTTTGCGGCTCTTTCCAGGCAGACCGCTCCGTAAAAAGCGAGGGTCCGGCGTACTTTAAATCTTTGGGGGTGAAAGCGGAATCGTCCTTGGTAAGCAGAGCTGTTCCCAGGATGCCGATGAAAATTTTTTCCAAACCGGCAGCTCGGCGATCATGGCCCTATACACCCGGCAAGAAAACAAACTGGCCCGTGAAACCGGAATTGCTTGCCCGCTTAAACGTGCCGCAGGTTTAAAAGCCGGATGGCAGGGCTTTAGACCCGTTGCTTTGCGTCCCGCTTTTTCGAGAGGTTTGCCTTGATCGGTTCCATTTATTGTAATTGGGTTCTGTTTTTAGGGGGAGCGCGTTTCTGGGGTTGAGTGGGGGTAAAGGTTGCAGCAAAGTGAGAAGGAAGCCGGGTGGTTCATTTTTTAATTCCTCCTAAGTATGGTAAAAGGCTAAAATTACCAGCTAATATTCGACATTTTTTCGCAACTCCTGCAAGGCAGAAAAAATTTTTTGCTTGCTTGGAGGCTACCGCCGGCTATCAGCAAACATTACAGGATGTGATCAGGGCAATTGCGGAAGCAATCCATTTCTTTGGCGGAGTGGCGCCCGAATTGGTCATTGCCCGGCCGGGTGGAAAGCAAGGGGTCCTTTGAACCGGCCGGGGCGGGCCGGTTGGCACGGCCCAGTGGGCAAGCTGATGACGCGGGGCAGAAATGTACTCGCTGAAGCGAATCCCGACGGAACCGGGCGTGAGCCCGTAAGGGCACGTAATTCCCGGGGGACCCTGGATGGGTTTGGAGGGTTTCTCCTTATCAGGGGGAATCCCCCGAATTCATTCGGGTAGGATGTCAAAAATCAATAGGAATTTCGAATAAGCCTGTTAGCCCGGCCCCGCCGGGCTTTTTCTTTGTAGGCAGGAATTTTTCTTCTTCCGCCGTAATCTTCCAACAAAGAGGCGACGCCGGTTAAAAAACGGGAACGTCTCCCGTTTTTGCCGCGTCCGGCACCAACTCCAGCTTGACCTGCAACCCCAACCTTTTAGCGATTTTTTCAAGCGAACGCAGAGAAGGCAGGTGTCTCCCGCTTTCCAGCCGGGCTATGACCGATTGCGGTACTCCAGCCTTGCGGGCCAATTCTTGCTGGCTGAGATTTAAGTCTAGTCTCAGTTTGATTAAGGCGCGGGCAATTTGGTAGTTAAGCTCGCTCTCTTCCCAAGCTTGGCGAAAGGCCGGGTCTTTTAGTTGTTCTTTCAGGTGCTCCCTAAACGTGGTCATTTTCTTAAGCCTCCTTCCATTGTCTTAGTCGTTCGGTGGCCAACCGAATGTCTTTGAGAGGAATCCGTTGACTCTTTTTGATGATTGCGTGGAGCAAAACAATTTTGCTTTTTCCGTGACCGAAGAAGATGCGGAAGGTTTTTCTGTCTCCTTCAACCCTTAATTCCCAAAGACCGGGCTCTTCGGTAATGTTTTTTATGTGAGGCTGGCCGAGCCGGGGCCAGAATTCTTCGAGAAGGGAAAGGCGGCGGAAGATGCGGCTTCTGTCCTTTGCCGGTAAAGAGTTAATGAAATCCTTGACCGGTTCTTTCCCGCTTGGAAGA
>JAIMBK010000117.1 GCA_023511535.1 Armatimonadota bacterium | reverse complement strand
ATCCCGCCGCCGCACCAGTACCTGGCCTTTTACGCCTGGTTAAACAAAAACTTTCACGCGGTTGTCCACCTGGGTTGCCGCGGCAGTTACGAGTGGCTGCCGGGAAAAGAGTCGGCTTTGCGGCCCTTTCACTACCCAGAGACGGTTATTGGCGCCCTGCCTTCCATTTACCTTTACCTGGCCGATGATGGCGGGGAAAGCACGCTGGCCAAAAGAAGGGGCCTGGCGGTGGTGGTTGACCATCTTGTTCCCCCTCTGGAAAGGGTGAATCTTTCCGGGGAGCCTGCCCGGCCGGAACAGGCGATTATTCCCAACGGCCTGCACGTGTACGGCCGGGAGTGGAGCAAGGAACGAATTGCTTTCCATGGCCTGACCATGTTTCCTTCCTTAACAGAGCTTCTGGCCCGGGCGCGGGGCTTAAATGAGCACCAGCCAGAGCCAGACCTTCGGGAGGAAGTCGACCGGCTGGCCCAAAACCTGGCTTTGGGCTTGCTTTCCGGGAAAACCCCCCTTCAGTTGGTTGCCGATCTGGCGGTCGATCAGGCAGTTTATCCCGGCTTGGACGATGCCCTGGCTGCTGAATTAAGCAGGGTGCTAAACCAGCTGGACGGGCATTTCCAGGTTGTTCGGGAAAGCTTTGCGGCCGAAAAGGAACAGCTGCTCCGGGCCTTAAATGGCAGCTACATCCTGCCCGGAGCGGGTGGTGAGCCCATCAAGAACCCCGCGTCCTTACCCACCGGGCGCAATCTTTACCACCTGCCCCGGGCTTTCCTCCCTACCCGGGAGGCCTGGCAGGCAGGCGCGGAACTGGCCGGGCAACTTCTGGCCGGTCATCCTCCGGAAAAGGTGGCCGTTTTTTTGGGTGACGGAGATGAAGGAGTAAGTCTTGCTTTTGGTTTGAGGCTCTTAGGGGTCAGCCCGGTTTGGGATGAAAATAGCGTGGTAAGCAGGGTATATCCCCTGGAAGCTCCCGCCCAGCAACAGGTGGATGTGCTGTTTATCGCTGCCCCGGGTCTTGATCAAATCCCTGCTTTGCTGGACGAAGCGCTAAAAATTGCCCTGGCCCAAAGTTACCATCCCATTGCTTCCCTGCACCCGGACCTGCTCGTTTCCCTTGATTCCGCATTGGCCACCGTAAGCCAGGGTGTTTACGGCAGCAAATCTTTAGCGCAAAACATTTTCGCCAGGAACTGGGTGGAAACGGCAAGGCAATTGATTGCCCGGGGCATTTCCCGGGAAGAAGCGGGCAAACTGGCTTTAATCAGAGTTTTTGGCCTCCCCTGGGGCGTTTATGAAAACCGTTTGCCGGCTGCCGTCCAAAGAACCGGCACCTGGGATACACCGGCAAGGCTGGCCGATCTTTACCTGCAGAACACTTCCTCTGCATACGGTGAAAATGTAGCCGGGTATGCCCGGCCCGACCTCTTTAGGGAGCACCTGAAAGGGATCGAACAAATCTATTTCAGCCAGACCAGCCATCTGTTCGGGGTTTTGGATACGGACAAGGGTTTTGCCAACGCGGGCGGGCTTGCCCTGGCCGTCCAGAGAATAAAGGGGGAAGCGGCGCCGGTTTCGGTGATCAACGGCGATTACCAGGTGGAAAGCTTGAACCAGTACCTGGAAAAAGAGCTGTGGGCCCGTTATTTTAACCCCTTGTGGATTAAAGGGATGATGGCTTTTGATTTCAGCGGCGCCCATGCCATCGCCGACTTCGTTTTCAACCTTTTCGGCTGGCAGGTGGTGGGCCAGGACGTCATCCAAAACTGGATGTGGGATGAGCTAAAAGCTGTGTATATTGATGATAAGTATAACATTGGCGTCAGCCAGTGGCTGCAGAACGGGAGCAATGCTTACTCCCTGATTGGTATCCTGGGCACCATGATGGTGGCGGCCCAAAAAGGTTTCTGGCGGGTTGACGAAGATACCTTAAAGCAACTCGCCGAACTCTGGGCAAAACTGATTATTCAAATGGAGCCGGCCCTTTGTCCCGTCTGTGAAGATTTCGACCTGCTCATGTGGGCGCTCGGCTACATTGATCCGGCGCTTTTAGATAAACTGCTGAAGATAATCGGCGAGGTAGTGGATAAAGAGATAGAAGTTCCCGGGAAAGAAAAACCGCGGCCGCCCGGCTCCTCCGGCGGTACCCGGCAAAAAGAACCAGAGGCGCCGAAACCTTTGGCTTTACCGCCAGAGCCGGAATTCCCGCACCGGGTCCCGGAACCGTTTGAATTTATCCCGCCGGAACTGGAATGGCGGCTTGCCTGGGAGACACCCGATCTTTCTCCTTTTACCAGCGAAGAGATCCCGGCAAGGGCGCAAAGTTCGCGGCCGGACCTTGCCCAGAGCAGTTCTGCACCGCCGGCGCCGGCCCCGAAAGTCCAGGAGACGACCGACCGGATGCAAACCAAAGCAGCGGTTCCCCAGGAGGGTCCCGGCGGAGCAAAAAAGGTAACGGCTTATGAAGTAGAGGAAGTAAGGCCAGGGGTTAAAGGCCACCTTCCCCTTTTGGGCCTGGCCGGGGTAGCGGTCATGTTCCTTTTGGGAGTGGCCGGTTTCTTCATCCAACGGGCAAAAAGGATGTAGGACATGAGCAGAAAGATCATCTCGATTTTAACCCTCGGTATACTTCTGGCGGTTTGTTGTTTGCCGGCCCTGGCTGGCGAGAACGCCGCTTCTCCCAGCCGGGCCGCCTACCAGAAAGGAAAGGGCCTGGCCGAAACAGTTGTTGCCGGCATTTACAACCAGCAAGGGTATTTCCCCCAAAAAGTCGCTGCCCTGGTCTGGTGCGGGGAAACAGCAAGAGACGAAGGGGTAATGGCTTCTTTTGTTTTGAACCTGCTGGGAGTGCAGCCCGCCTGGGACCAGGAGGGAAAAATCAAGGGGCTGGAATTAATCCCGGCGCGCGAGCTGGCCAGGCCCCGCCTGGATGTAGTGATCATCATCAGCGGTCTGTTCAGGGACAACTATGCGCCGACCGTCGTTTTAATGGACCGGGCCTGTAAAATGGCCCTGGCGGCCTCTTATCACGAAATTACCAGGAATCACCCGGAATTAAAAAGTGCTCTGGAGGCGGCGCTTTTCGCTCCGAACATGGCGGGGCTTTCCGCTAAGGGCGAGGAGCCTCTGGAACAAAATTTTCTGGCCGGCCACTGGGTAAAGTTAACCAAAGAATACCTGGCGGCCGGGAAAAGTCCCGGGGTTGCCGGAAGGCTGGCCGTGGCCAGAATTTTTGGCCCTCCTGTTGACGGTTACGGAGCAGGGATCAGCCAGCAGATCAAAAAGGACAGAATAGAGCTGGCTTCCCTCTATCCGGAGCAACTGGGCCATTCCTACGGAGAGGATACCTGGGGGGAAGAAAACGTCCTTCTTTTCCAGGAACACTTAAAGGATATAGAATTTGCTTTTCACAGCAGAAATACCGAATTATACGGTTTGCTGGACAACGCGGTAAGCTATGATTACGGCGGGGGGCTGCTTTTAAGCCTGGAAAGACTGAACCAGGGGAAGCAGGCAAAGCTGTTTGTCTTAAGCGAAGCTGCTCCTTCTGGACAAATCCAGACCCTGGCTGAATACCTCATCGGCGAACTAAGGACAAAATACTTTAATCCCCGGTGGATAGAAGCAAATTTCGAAAAAAGTTTTGGTTTTATTACTAACCTGTGGGGATGGCAGGTAACCAGCCCCCAGGCGGTCCAGGAGTGGATGTGGCAGGCTGCTTACGATACCTACCTGCAAGACAGGCACGGCCTCGACACCAGGCAAAAAATCATTCAAGTCAATCCCTGCCTTCTCATCAGGTTTGTCGGAACCCTGGTCGCCGCCAGCCAGAAAGGCTACTGGCATCCTGACCAGGCTGCCCTAAAGGAACTGGCCACCAGCTGGCTGCAGTTAACGGCGGCTTACGGCGAGAAATGCAGCTGGTACCAGGAAAACCTGGAAATCACAAACTGGGCCAGGAGCTACCTGGAAAAAGCCACCCCCCCTGCTCCGGAAACGGAGGAGGCGGGCGGCCCGGCGCCAAAAGCCGCGCTTAAAGTCAGGAAGCCCGGGGAAGCACCTGCGCCGGATAAAAAAAGCCAGGGCCCCGCTGGTGGCGAAAGGAAAGCGGAAAAACAAAAAACGCCGGAAAGGAAAGCCTACGAAGTGGAAGTTGCGCAACCTGCCGGGCTGGCCAAAATACACCCCGCGCTGTTGCCCGTTATAGGGATAGTTATTCTCATTATTGCAAGAACAGTTAAGTATTTTGGCGGGCGGGTCAAAAGGCAGGCTTAAAAGATAAGCAACGGTGCCGGGAGGTGGTTGTTTTTTGAAATCGTAAGCAATCCCGCGGGAAAAAGAGAAAAATGTACATGGCAAAACTGACAAAAGGAAAAATCAAGAAAAGGAGGTTTTCCACCAATGAAGCGGTGCAATAAGTTTCTGACCGTCCTTTTAGTTCTGGCCGTGGCCGTAAGTTTAGTTCTTGCCGGCCCGCTTACCCCTTCCCCGGCCGGAGCAACTCCCCCGGCTGCCGGACAGCAGGGATTGATTGCTGCGGACAATCCGGCTGAACAGGGGGTAAAAATCCAGGTTGACGGCAAATTTTTAACCTTCGACGTTCCCCCGCTGCTTGAAAACGGGAGGACCCTGGTCCCCCTGCGGGCTTTGTTTGAAAACCTGGGAGCGCTGGTCAAATGGGAAGAAGAAACCAGGACCGTCACCGCCGTAAAAGGAGACCTTACCGTCAGGTTGACCATCGGGAGCACCCTCGCCTACGTCAACGACAAACCGGTTACTTTGGACGTGCCGGCGAAAATTGTGAACGGCCGGACCCTCATCCCCGTGCGCTTCGTCAGCGAATCCCTGGGGGCGAAGGTAACCTGGGACGCGGCCACCCGCCTGGTCAGCGTGGCCAC
>JAIMBK010000116.1 GCA_023511535.1 Armatimonadota bacterium | reverse complement strand
CCAGCCTGTTTAAATGGACAAAATACCACCGCCGCGGATAATCGACCGGAAAACGCAAAATCCGCACGCCTTTGGAAATGCTTTCCCCCGCCGGGTAATAATTCTGCCAGGTGTGGTAATCACGCGCACAAGTAGTTAAGACATCAATCTGATCCCTGCCGGCCAACCTTTCCGCAACCTGGCGGCAAAGGCTTTCCGACCCGCCGACCACGTCTTTTCCATAGCGCTGGATTACAAAGGCAATTCGACGCAAAGCCCAAATTTTCCTCCTTTTGCCTTCAGAATACGCCTTCAATTAATGTATTTAACCGCTCGCCAATTGCTTCCCAGGAATATCTCGCCTCAACCAGCGAACGCCCCTGGCGAGCCAAAAAAGACCGCTTTTCCCGGCTGTTCAAGAGCTCAACAACCTTGCTGGCAAAATCAGCCGGTTCATCGGCAACCTCCAGGTGCTTTCCCGGCTCTACTGCCAACCCCGCGCAGCCGATGCTCGTTGAAACCACAGGCTTGCCGCAGGCCAGGGCCTCCAAAATCTTCAGGCGCGTTCCCGCCCCGGCCCGCACCGGACAGATCACGACTGCCGAGCGGGCAAGAAAAGCCCTCAAATCCGGCACATAACCAGGCAACTCGATCGACCTGTCGCGAGAAAGCGCCCTTACTTCCGGCGGGGGTTCTTTACCGGCGATCAAAAGCTTCGCTTCGGGCACAACCCTTTTTACTTCCGGGAAAATCGCGCGGCAAAAATAAACAATACCGTCCGCATTGGGAGGGTAACGCAAGTGCCCGTAAAAAATCAAAACAGGCTCGTCCGCATCGGGCAAGGGCCTGAAATATTCAGTATCCACACCGTTAGGGAGCACCTGGACGGGGGTCTTTATTTTTGCTCGCAAAAACTCTGCGTCAAAAGGCGAAGCCAAAAGGACTAAATCGGCCAGGCGCGCATACCTCGGTTCCCAGAAAGCTAATTTATACTGCTCGAAAATCGAAAAAATCCTTGTTCCCGGCCCCCGCGCCACCCTGCCCAGGCGGGCGCGGTAGATGCTCAACACGTCGGTCATTTCGAACACTTTTCCGGGAACAAAACAGCAGCTTAAAAAACCGGCCATCTTAAGCTGGCAGGCAATAACCAGGTCATATTTTTCCTGCCGGGTTAAATTTCGCAAAAAAAAGGCCATCCGGCGCGAAGCCCGGGCTGCCGCCGTAACCGGAAGGTGGGGCAGGCGCAAGGCATTCCCGATCATCATTTTCCTGCTCAGGGTCACCGCATGGATATCCCCGCAAAATTCTTCCAACGGCCGCCGCCACTCCCCGACATCCCTGCCATCGACAAAGGTGGCCAGGCTGACCTGGTGCCTCTTTGCCAGGCAGCGCAAAAGATTGTAATTCCTTAACTTATCTCCCTGATCCAGCGGCCACGGCGGCTCAGCGGTGAGAAAGAGGATCTTCATTCCTTTTCACAACCTCTTGACACTTTAAAAACTTTCCTCCCGGCACCCACTTCGCCTGGGACGCCAACAGAAAAGGCAACCCCACCGAAAGCGTGAAAAGGTAAAGCCCGCCCTGGTAGGCGAAGGAAAGAGCTAAACTTTGAGCCTTGGGCACGCCAAAAGGGGCAAGAGCCACCCAGAAGGCCGCCTGCATTACGCCCAGAGCACCGGGAGAAGAGGGGATTAGTATTCCAAGGTTAACAAAAAGCATCACTAGCAAAGTTGCCTCAAAAAGAAAATTCCCCGTGCTCTTCAACAAAAACAGTATCGACAAGTAGTTACTTGCCCAGGCAATCAGGCTAAGCGCAGCCAGTAAAGCCGCCATCCGCGGCTCACATAGCTGGTTCAGCGGCCTGAGGAATTCTCTTGCGTAACGTAAGAAAAGGCCTAGAGGTTTGGAAGTTGCCTCCCGTCCCTCTACCCTTTTAGCCACTTTAACAACACCAACAAGAAGGATAAAAAGAAAAACAAGCGCGCCAAAGAAAAGCCAGATCATCTCTCCTGCAGGTCGCTCAAGCCCCTTACTACCTATAGAGAGGGTTAGCAAGAGTAAAAAGCCAAGGGAAAATATATCAAAAGCCCGCTCTACAAAAATAGTAGAAAGCAAGCCCACTGCGGGGAGCTCGCTGGCAGCGGCCAAGTAGCCCGCCCGCACTACCTCTCCAGCCCGCAGGGGCAGAAAATTGTTGGCCAGATAACCCACCACCACTCCGCCAAAGAGCTTTCCGAAGCCCACTTTCCCAAGCGCCGTGGTGGTCACGCGCCACATCAGCGCCCGGAAAAGGCAGCTCAAGCTGAAAAAGCCCACGGAGATGGCCAGTGCAGATAAATTAACCTGACTTAATGCCGCCCAGAATTCGGCAATGTTTACCTTGTGGAAAGCCAGCCCGAGGAAAAAGCCGCTAACCAACAGACCGGTCATTATTTTTACTGTTTTGTTTTTAAACTTCACGGATGGCGCGATCCCTTTCCTTTACCTTTGGCCGGAAGCCGGGAACAAAGACTCCGATCAGGGCCAGCCCCAGAGCTATAAAACCAACAATGCCTGCCCCATATACCTTCCAGGGCCGGTACTTGAACTCCACCACGTGTTTACCCTGGGGGACCACCACTCCCCGCAGAAGGCCATCTACACAATACACCGGGGTCTCTTTCCCGTCAACATATGCCTTCCAGCCGGGAAAATGCTGGTCGGAGAGGACGATAAATCCCGGCCCGTTTCCAAAGTCTGTTTCAATGGAAATCCTCTCGGCACCATATGAGCTAATTACAACTCTCCCTGCTGAAAAAACCGCCCGTCCGATTTTGCTGAGGTCCTCCCGGCTGACCAAAGCTGTTTCGGCCTGGTTGAATTCCAGAAGCTCAAAGCGCCTCTTTATTTCCCGGATATCCTCCGCAGGCTCCAACTTCTGAACCGGAAAGACCCGGGGAAGACAGTTCCGGTTCTCGTAGATCACCCACTTATCGGCTTCCAAAGCCTTCCGGTATAGAGGAATCTCTTTACCAGGCGGCAGTTCAGCCTGCCCCATAAATGGCGGAGTGAAATTCTGGATCTCCCTCACTTCAATATCCCGCACCTCGATAGGTTCCCGGGAAAAGGTGAAAACTCTCAATTCTACCTGGGGAGGTATGTTGTTCCCGGTGTTGATCACTTTATAAAATGTGCGCCAGGAACCATTTATCTCTTCCGGCGCTACATCCAGTTCCTGCTCGGAAAAGTCATAGTTCGGTCCACACAGGTCGAAGGAGAGCATGGACGTTGGTGTGCGGCCGGGAGCGCGGGCCTTCAGAACCACCAAATAGTGCGTGTCAGGGGTAAAGGAAAGGTGCTGGTGAATCATGCTTACGTCCAAACCGTCGGAGGATCTAAGCACGAAATCCCCTCCGCCACTGTCTTCACTGTTAATCTGCTCCCATGCGGCAAGGGGTACTTGACGGTAGAGGGGACTGCCACCCCCAGACTTTATTTCCTCGGGTTTGTAGTGGGGCACATCCTCCCGGGGAACAACCAAAAACCGAACATTGAGGGTGCTAAGAATGAGGTTATTACGCAAAAGAACGTCCCAGTTGGTGGAGACGCCATTCGGCCACATGTCGAGCAGTTCGTGGACTGAAGCCGGAATCAGGGGATCGTATCCGTTAAGTGTGCTGATCTTTGCCGGCACGTTATAAAGAGGTAAACCTTCTTTATTTATAAAGACTACTCTTTCGTGTCGAACTTTCTCCTTGAGGAAATGCATAAGTGGGTTGTCTATTTCTTTCTGGACCTCGGAGATTTTGACGTAGTATGCATCGTGAAAGCCACCGAAGGAAAATCCTTCGACCAGAACAACCACTGCAAGAGTTCCTAGAATAACCTTTTCCCATAGAGTTAAAAAAGGTTTATCAGCTATAGTCGACATAACGCATTCTGCTTTTTCTTTGTCTGAGAAGTATACTATTTTAGAAAAAAGATAGGACCATATCAAGTAAAACCCAAGAAATAGCAAGGGGATATACACTGCAGGGTTCTTGAACCTTATAGACTGAGCTAAGACAGAGCGGGCTTCAGGGGTAAAAATCCGTGGAAACAGGTCACTGGCTAGAAAAGATTTACCTAAATAGACCAGCCCCAATGCTCCCAGTGTAGCTACGCCCACAACCAGCACTACTTCCTTGCGCTTCTGCCGGCCAGCCTGCTCGTAGATAAGATAGTTCAAAGCCAGTCCGAAGAGAAGAGCAATGGCCAGATCAAATTCTAACCAGTGCCTGGCCGGTACCCGGAAAAGGTTATATACAGGCACATAGTACATAAGCCGATAAAGGGGATCATACCCTCCCAGGGCCAAAAGAAAGGCAGCCGAAGCCAGTAAGCCCAGAAACTGCACATGAGCGTTCCGCCGCCAAAGTCTGACGGCTGCCCACAGCCCCAGAACCAGGGGCAATGTTCCAACGAAACCGGCCATTTCAGTCAGGTTCCAGGCTCCCCAGTAGGGTCCTCCGTATGCCACGCCGAACAGAAAAGGGAAAATTAGCTGCGGGAGCATAAAAGGCGGGAAGGAATACTCCACGAAGAACCTGTAACCCTCTCCCACGCGCCAGGCGATGTCCCCCAGTTCCTTGGTAGCCACAATCTGTGGGAGTGCGATAAGCGAGCCAAGCAAGATTGGCCCCAGGGTATAGAGAAGAAAGCGGGCTCTCTTTTTTTTGTCAATCCCGCGTAGGTAAAAGAGAATAAACAGGCCGAGCGCAATATAAGTATAAACGCAAATCTGATAGTGTCCGGCAAAAATCTGGACGGCAACGACAAGGGAGGCCAGCGCCGCGTGCTTAAGGCGAAGTTCCTGCCTTATCTTCTCATACAGATAGAGAAGAAGAGGAAGCCAGACAGCAGCATTGACCATGGAAATATGCCCTTTATGGGCCATTAGGAAGCCTGAAAAGCCGAA
>JAIMBK010000115.1 GCA_023511535.1 Armatimonadota bacterium | reverse complement strand
CGCCACCAGGCCCGTAGGGAGCCGGTCTTTTTTGTCCTCTTCCTGCGCAGCCGGGGTGCCCCGTCCGGCAAAGGCCGGCGTGCTGCCGGTAAAAAGGGGAACAGGCTGCACTGCGTGGGCCGCAGCCCCAAACGGACCTTCCGGGGCAGCGCCCGCAAGGCCGGACGAAACAGGAGCGGCGGCCGTGCAGACAGTCAGCAGGATAACCATGGCGAGCCATTTCATCATCCGCTCCTTCCCTCTGAGCGCCGGTATGTGGTCTCAGCCAGGCAGTACTTCCCGGCGTCGATCACCTGGGTTTTGGCCAGCATGTCGCCGATCCGCCAGCCCTTGCCGTGGACGGCGGCCACCACCGGTTCGACGAACCCGGCAAACCAGCCGACGATGGGAATCCAGGCCAGGACGAAAGCCAAAATTACGCCAACGACGTTGCGCACAAAGGACAGCCCCAGGGTGCAGGGCAGGTTATCGGCCAGCCGGACGACCATCAGGCCGCAGATCCTCTTTCCCCAGCTCCGGCCGCCGCCGAACCCGTCTCTAAAGAACGTGTAGAAAAGCGCCCACAGAAGGCTAACCACCGTTCCCAGGAGCAACAAAACCGCCGCGGCCGAGCCGAACGCGGAAGATAGATCACGGTAGCCGACGGAGCCAGCTTTAAGGGCCGCGAGAAAGCCGGCAAGCCCGAAAAATAACAGGATGAGAAAAGGAAAGGCGGCAAAGAAACCGTCCAGCAGGTAAGCCAGGATGCGCCGCCCCAGCCCGGCTTTCGGGTAGTCGAAGGCGGCCGGCACTGCGCAAGACACCCCTTGAGGCGGCGGGGGTGCCGGTGGAACGGGGTAAGCGACCGTGGGGGCGGCTGCAGGAGCGGCCGTTGCGACGTAACCCGCCGCCGGGGCAGGAGGTGTTCCGGCGGCCGGCGTTACAGCGTCCGGAACGGGTGCGGCGGCCGGCGTAGCTGCCGGGGCCGGAGGTGTTCCGGCGATTTGAGCGGCTCCGGCGGCCTGGACGGACCCGGGAGGGGAAGTGCTCCCCGGGGCATAATCAGGAACGTCTGCCGGGGCAGGTCCGGTCCCGCCTGCAAAATCCGCCACGGACAGGGCGGTGCCGCATTGTATACAAAACCGGGCGCCAGGGGAAGCCTCCTTACCGCATTGGGGACAGAACATAGTTGAAAAACCTGGTTTAAAAAAGCTTACAACACTTAACAAAACATAAGTTTTGCAAGCCGGCCCCCGACCAGGATTTCGCCTCCTTCCGGAAATTTGATTTGCCCCCGAGGGAGCAGGGCGACAGGGGGCCTCGGCCCGGGAGTCCCACCCGGATGGGAGTTGGAAAAAGACTGCCCCGAAAGGGCGCAAGGACACAAGGCCCTCACGTAGAACTACGGGAGAGGTTAACCCCGCCTCCCACGTCCTGTTAGGACGCCAACCGGTTTGTCCGACGCCGGCTAAACGGGGTCACCGTCGGGACCCGGGCCAGGAGCTTGAAGTCGTGCCAGAGGGAGTAAAACTTGATCTGCTTCCACGAAGGAAGCGCATTGTGTGCCTGCATTTTCTTCTCCAGCCGCTTCAAGCAGGCCCGGACCCGGCGGGTCATCCCTTCTCCTTCCCTCGGTTGATCGAGACTGGCCTTTTGGGCCAGGTTCTGCTTGATTTGGATGAATAACTGCTTGAGTTCTTTGGTTACTTTTTCCCGGTAGCCCATCGCCCGGCGGCCGATCACTAAAGCGGCCGCGCAGTGGATCGGGACGGCAAAGCGGCGCATGTACTTCCAGCAGCCGATGGTGGAAGTGTGCCTGGGCGGCACAGGTTTAAAGGGCATCTTTTCTTTGGCTGCCCGGCGGCAGATGGCTTCCACCATCTTCTTGTAAGGAAAGTTAGAGGCCATCCGGTTAAACTTCCTGCCGATGTCCAGCCGGTCCTTGCCGAAGTCCAGGTCCTCTAAGGCGATGGGTTTGCCTAAAAATTTGGCGATGTCCACCACTACTTTGGCCAGGACGCCGATCAGGTAGGTCCGCCGGAATCCCCGGGCGTACTCCAGATCCGGGATGCGGATGTACATGAAACCGTTCGGGTAGGGTACCACCTGGAATTCGCCCTCGTACTTGCCCAGGTTGGACGGGTAAGGTATCTCCAGGTCCTCCGGCCAGGGCTCCGGCTGGCCGGAGGAGCCGACGTTGCGGAGGCCCACGCCGTCCGGGTTGGTGTCCAAGGAAAGACAGCCCTTCGCGAAGTCGGGTTCAGGCGCTCCCGGCAGGCTGAAGGTCAGGTGGACCAGATAGCGGTTGTCAACAGTACGAATAAGTTCCACAGTATAGGGCAGCCCCACCGCCAGCCAGATACGGACAAGGTCCCGGTGTTTTTCCGGCAGCCAGAGCCTGCCTTCCACCCTGGGAGCCCGCGTCATCTTGGGACGGCCCTTGGCGTCGGTACCGATTTGCTCCGATAGGTGAGAGATGGTAACAGCCATCCGGAATTCGCCGTTTTTGTGCGACACCTTGAAGTGGGGGTTGCCGCCCTTGGTTTCGTCGCCCTGGGTGTAAAGCCTGTTTTTCCGGGCGGCACGCCACTCTTCGCGGGTCGCCCGCTTTTTGCAGACGTCCCTCCAGAGCTTTTTGCCGCCGAAGATCACCTTGGGGATGGTGCCGTTCTCCTGGTGGGTTTTGAGCCCGGCCAGCTCTTTCTCCAAAGAGGCGACCCGGGCGTTTCTGCCGTTTACCGCCAGGCGGATCTTTTCTATCTCTTCGGGAACGGCACCCTTCTTTTCGGCTTTAGCCAGCTTGCGCATGGTTTGTCCCAGCTTTTCCCTGGCCCGGGAGAGCCTGCTTTCGGTTTCGCCAATTTCGGTTTCCAGGAGTTCCTTCCGGGAATCAATGGTAGCCTGCGCTTTCAGCCGGGCGTCGTCGGCATAGCGGGAGTTGAGGCCGAAGATTTCCTGGCCGCGCTTTTTCACGTCGTCGCGGGAGGCGCCTTCCTGAAGGCGGTTAAAGGCCCAGTGTTCGCAGGAGCAGAAGAGGCGCATTTCGGTGGTTAAAGGGTCTTCGTCGCCCCGGCTCCACTTTTTGGAGCGAAAGGCGGGGTAGACCTCCGGGAAGAATTCTCCGCAAACGGTGTAACTTATGCCGCTGTCAGAGCTGCTCGACTTCTTTTTATTCTTTTTCTTCATCTGATTCCACTCCCGCGATCAGCTCCCGAAAACCCTGTCGGACTTTCTTGCCGCCCCTGGCGCCGTACAGCCGGGCGGAAAAGGAAGTAACTATGGCCAGCAAGTCCCTGACCAGTTCGGAATGGGCGTCCTCTGGCTCCTTTTCGGCGATGGCGATGATTTCCACGCCGCAGTATTTCAAATGGCGCTCAATATACGAATACCCGAACCGGGCCAGCCGGTCGGGGTATTCGATAATGAGCTTTTTGTATTCCCCGCGTTCGGCCAGCTTGAGTACGTTGGCTAGGCCCCGGCGCTTCTGGTTCAAGCCGCTGGCCACGTCCGTGAATTCCGCCCTGACGGTGAAACCCTGTTCTCGGGCATATTTACGCAGCCGTTCCATCTGCCGGTCCAGGTTTCCCGCGTCGGCCTGCTTTTTGGTGGACACCCGGGCGTAGAGAACGGCAGCTTCCGGTTCGCTGGATAACTGGCCGGTAGATAATAACCGGTTCAATTCGTCCACGGAGTACCGGCGCTGGCCTCCGGGCAGACGGACGGGTTTGATCAAACCCTGCTTTTCCCAGTTGCGAAGGCTGTTGGGATGAACGCCTAATTTTTTTTGCCGCTTTGCTGATGGTTAACAGTTCCATAATTTTATGGTAACTGTTTTGTCATGTTTTGTCAATATTTGTTGGCCTATTGGCAGCTGCTACAAAACCTCCCGCCCGCGTACCGCTCGGCCAGGTCGCCCACCACGGGCAGTTTGTAGCGCTCGCCCTGATAGGCCTTGACCATCAGGAGTACCCAGAGGACGACGGACGCCAGCCAGAGCAGGGTGCCCAGGGTGTGGAAGAGGAACCAGAGCCGCCAGAGGCCCATCGGAAGCAGAATGGCAATGACGATGTAGACCGCGGTAACTCCTCCGAAGGTAAGAATGGACTGCATGGCGTGAAAACGGACAAAGGGATCTTTTTCAACGAGGTAAAAGATGATCCCCGTAAGCCAGCCCAGGACGTAGCACAAAAGGCCCGCCACGTTCCTCTGCAGGCCCGACGTTGTACCGGCCGCGGGGGCACCCCCGCCGGCGTCAGATTGCCCGGGGTTGGGGATACTTTCGGCAGCAGGGGCCGCTGCGGGGGCAATATCCTCCAACGGCGCCAAAGGCGTGCCGCAATGGGTGCAGAACCGGGCGCCGGCGGCACTTTCGGTACCGCACTTTGGACAGAACACGTAAATCACTTCCCTTTATCTTAAATTTTTGGAACACACTTTTGAAGTTACCAGGCGATCGTCAAAAAAACGTCAAAAATGAAAAATATTTTTGGTTAAATGAAAGGGCTTGCCGGCGAAAAATTTTTGTTCTCAAATTGCCTTCAGAAAGCAAAAAAACAGGCCCCGCTGGTTGTTTTTAGCGGAGTGTTCGTTTTTTAGCAATCGTCCAGGTTGCCGACCGCAAAGCTGCCCAAACGGGGAAAAGCCTGAAAAACCTCTTGCCACCCGCTCCCGGCAGGTGTTAAACTATCTTTACGAAGGAGAAGATTATGGGAGAAATAGCAAGGCTTGAAGATATAAGAATAAAAATATATCCTTTTGATACTAAGAAGCATAAAGAGCCTCATTTCCACGTAATCCTATCAGATGGTAAAAAGGCTTCCGTTGCAATTTCTGATGGAAGAGTACTGGAGGGTAGATTGAACAGAAGGCAAAGAGATTTAGTAATGGCCTGGATGTTGGTGCACAGAGAAGAAATATGGGATAGATGGAATAAAGCAGTTGCCGGTGAATATATTGAAAAAATAGAGCCCAAGCAAATTTAAATTCAGGAGGAGATAGG
>JAIMBK010000114.1 GCA_023511535.1 Armatimonadota bacterium | reverse complement strand
ACCGGCCGGAAATTTACTTTCCGGGCGAACGAAATATCGCCCTTTATTGTCATGGACGTGCTGGAGAGGGCGCAGGAGATGGAAGCCCGGGGGGAGCAAGTCATCCACCTGGAGATCGGCGAGCCGGATTTCGACACCCCCGAGCCGGTGAAGGAAGCGGCCAGGCGCGCTCTGGCGGACGGCGATACGCACTATACGGCCAGCCTGGGAAAACCCGCTTTAAGAGAAGAAATTGCCGCCCACTACTGGAACAAATATAAGGTACGGGTTTCCCCCGATCAAATTATTGTCACCTCCGGCACCTCCCCCGCCATGCTCCTGATTTTTTCCGTGCTGCTCGAAAAAGGTGAGGAGGTCATTCTTCCCGACCCTCACTACGCGTGCTATCCCAATTTTATCCGCTACCTGGAAGGGCGGCCCGTTTTTGTGCCGGTGCGGGAAGAGGACGGGTTCAAGTACAGGGTGGAGGAAATTAAAAAAAGAATCACTTCGTTGACCAGAGCGGTAATGGTCAATTCCCCGGCCAACCCCACGGGCACCGTCTTTAACGCCGAAGAATTGAAAGCCCTGGCGGGCCTCGACCAATTGATTGTCTCTGACGAAATCTACCACGGGCTGGTTTACGAAGGCGAAGAGCACACCATTTTGGAATTCACCGGCCGGGCCTTTGTCATCAACGGCTTTTCCAAGCTTTACGCCATGACCGGGTGGCGGCTGGGATACGTGATTGCCCCGCCGGAGTACATCCGTCCCATGCAGAAAATCCAGCAAAACCTTTTTATTTGCGCCCCTTCCTTTGTGCAGGCGGCCGGTATCGCCGCTTTAAGGGACTGCGCCGCCCAGGTGGCCGAAATGGTCCGGGTCTATGACCGGCGCCGCCGGTATCTGCTGGAAAGGCTAAAAAAGATGGGCATCGCCACCAGGGTGGACCCCACGGGCGCTTTTTACGCCCTGGCCAACGTTAAACAATATACCCGGGATTCTTACGCCTTTGCTTTTGAGATTCTGGAAAAGGCAAAGGTGGCGGTCACCCCGGGAATCGATTTCGGCCCCAATGGTGAGGGGTACCTGCGCCTTTCCTACGCCAATTCCCTGGAAAATATCAAAGAAGGGCTCGACCGCCTGGAGCGTTTTTTGTTGAGCAAAAAAAGCGGGCAGTGAATAAAAAGGGGCAGTGAATGTTCGGAGAATGTCCTTAAGGCAGATCTTATAGCAGATCTTCCCGCCAGCCCCGGGGCGCCCGGCGGGCGCCCTATGTTTTTGGCTCCTCCGGAGCGGGCGGGTTGATCATTAAATCCAGCTTATTGGCAATTACCCGGAGGGAGTCGGCAAAACTTTTAAAAATAAAAATGAAGGGAATGGTCAGCGCCACTGTCCCGATCGCGACCGCCAGCCAGGCGGACCGGGCCTGGTTCCTTTTCAACAATCTGGACACCTCCCTTTTTTGATATGGTTTCCGGTTGAAAAGGCAAAAATGCGTTGAAGATAATGGCACAAAAGCCGGAAATTAATTGCGCCGCCAGTGCTTTTGCGACAGATTGTTTATGCTTCAGATCACATATACTAGTACTGTCAAGAGGGAGGTGGGCGCCAGGTGCAACCGTGGGTGGCCGTCGGCGCCATCAATAACGCCGGACTGGTAAAGGAAAGACTGCAACGCGAATTGAGAATCCTGGCGGGGGAAGGCATCGAGGTAAAACTGGAAGAAAGCCTGACGGGGAAATTGACTTTTTTCTTCTGCCGCCTCACCGATTTTGCCCGTTGTCCTTATAAAAAAGAAGACGTCCCGGTGATCTTCAGGCAGTATATTGCCAGCGCCCTTTCCGATTTAATCCTCGGCAGCTGGGAGCAATTGCTGCTGCAGCAAATTATCCGGGAGAACTATTATTATTTTGAACCTGCCGAGCAGGAGATTATTTATCGCCTGGCCCTGCAGTACGTCAATAAGGGGAAAAACCAGGGTGCAGAAAGCCTTTGCCTTTTGCGACGGAAAAACAAAATATTAAAAAGGCTGCTGGAATTTTTGCGCAGCCAAAATCAAATTGTGATTGAAGGATTTATCCGGTTCCGGCTCAAAGAATATACCAGGGACCTGGAAGAAGCCGTGGACAGGGCGGTAGACGACTATTTACTGGAAAAGGAATACCGCGAGTTTGTGCAGCTGCTTCAATACTTTGTGGAGATCCAAAAACCGCGCCTCGAACTCGTCCACGTGGTGCTCTATCCCGGCGGGGTTTTTAAACTTTACAACGAACAAAAACAGCCGATCACAAGCGACAGCCTGGAAGAGGTCTTTGCTCACCTCGTTCCCGGCGAAATCAACTACGAAGACCTGCTGTTCAGCGTGCTGGTTTCGCTGGCCCCCCGGCAGATCGTTTTTCACGGTCGCCAGAGCAAGGAAAAGCCGGTCTTGCTGAAAACCATTCAAAGTGTTTTTCAGAACCGGGTCCGGGAATGTTTGGGATGCTCTTTGTGCAGAGAGGAAGGCGGGTGAAAATAGTTTGCTCTGGGTTTGGGTTGCGCTGCTGCCGGTGATCAGCGCCCTGATCGGCTGGTTGACGAATGTGCTCGCCGTGCGCCTGCTTTTCCGTCCTTACCAACCCGTCCGCCTGCCGCTGCCGGGTTACCGCCTCCAGGGCATGCTTCCGAAATACCGTCGCGAACTGGCCGCAAACGTCGGCCGCCTGATGGAAAACGAACTGCTTCCGGTCGATCACCTCCTCGTCTACCTGCGTTCGGAAGAAATGAAGAAGGAGTTAATCCACCTGACCGAGCTGGCTGTGCGGGCCAGGGTAATGGACAGGCTCCCCGCTTTTTTACCCCCTTCCCTGAAAAGGTCGGTGGGGGATCTGCTGTCCGAACAGGTACATAAAGAGCTTCCCGCCCTGCTCGATGAACTGCTGAAGCGCTTCGGTCAGAAGCTGAAAGAAGAATTTCAACTGGGCCGCCTGGTTGAAGAAAGGTTGAACGAGTTTGAACTGCAAAAGCTGGAGGAGATTGTTCTTCAGGCGGCCGGGCGGGAGTTGCGCCACATCGAAATCCTGGGCGGAGTAATTGGTTTTCTGATTGGCTTATTGCAGGCCGGTCTGTTGCTGTTCCTGAATTTTCATCACTTTTAACTGGTTTTCTAAAACCTCCTGGACTAAAATATAAACAGAGGTCTCAAGGGGTGCCGGCCAGGCCGAGTTTGACGCCGATCTTTAATTCCGGGGTGGCTGTTGTGCTTCGTAAATTTCTTTTCGTTGTACTCGTTTTGCTCCTTTCCGTTTTCTTCTGTACGAAAGACCGCCCGGGGGTGCCCAAGAAAGAAATTGTTCCGGCGCCCGAACCGCGCCAGGTTTCGATCACCATTGCGGCCATGGGCGATTTTCTGATGCATCTGCCGGTGGTGTACTCGGTCAAAGACCCGCTCACGGGCCGCTTCGAATTTGGCAAAATTTTTTCCCCGGTGAAGGAACTGATCGCCGGGGCCGACTACAGCATCGCCAACCTGGAAACCCGGCTGGCGGGAGCCGCGGCCGGCTACTCCGGCTACCCCCGCTTTAACTGTCCCGCCGATCTGGCCGCGGAAATGCACGCGTGCGGGCTGGATATGTTTCTCACTGCCAACAACCACAGTCTGGACAAAGGGGCGGAGGGAGTGATCGCCACCATCCGCAATCTCGCCGCCGCCGGGATGGACCACGTGGGTACATACGCCAGCGCAGAAGAAAAGGCGCAGCCTTTTCTCAAGGACATTAAAGGCGTTAAGGTAGGCATTTTGAATTATACCAGCTCCACCAACGGCTTGCCGGTGCCGAAGGATAAACCATACCTGGTCAACCTCATCGACCGTCCGGTAATGCTGGAGGAAATTAAAAAGATGCGGCAGGCCGGGGCGGACGTTATTATCGCGTGCCCTCATTTCGGCACCGAATACAGCCGTTCTCCCGGTAAGGAGCAACGGGACCTGGTTGATTTTCTTTTTCAATCCGGGGTTGACATTGTCCTGGGCAATCACCCCCACGTGGTGCAGCCCGTCCAGTTCCGCACGGTGACCGAAAACGGAGTGCGCAAAAAGAAATTTGTGGTCTACTCCCTGGGAAATTTTATTTCCAATCAGCGCTGGCGTTATTCCGACAGCGGTTTACTGGTCAACCTGAAAATTACCAAAAACCTGGATGACGGTGAAACTTTCCTGGAAGATGTGGAATTGATTCCGGTCTGGGTGGATACCTACCAGGCCCGGGGACAGTATAATTACAGGGTGCTTCCGGTCGAGGAGGCCATTAAAAATTACGAAGAAGGGTCGGATCCGCTGCTGACCGCTGCGGATTACCAGCGGTTAAAACAGGTGGCCGAGGAACTGGGCCCCGATTTTTTGTTTCTCAAGGAGGACGCTCTTGAGATTGCAAAACAATAAGCCATTTCAATTCTTGCGGTAGTTGTTTTTACAAAAGGAACAAGAGGAAAAAAATTTTTCGCTGAGGGGGTCCTTACGTGGAAGAATATATCCAGGTATTCACAACCACAGAGAAGAAAGAAGACGCCGAAAAGATTGCCCGGAATCTGGTTGAAAAGCGGCTGGCCGGCTGCGTCCAGATCCTCGGGCCGGTAACGAGCACCTACCGGTGGAAGGGCAATTTAGAGTCCGCCGAAGAATGGCTCTGCCTGATTAAAAGCACAAAGGCTCTTTACCCACAAATTGAGGAAGCGATTAAAGCTTTACACCCCTACGAAACCCCGGAAATTATTGCCGCCCCCATTGTTACCGGCAGCCGGGACTATTTGGAATGGCTCAAACAAGAACTTGCCGAAAGATAGGAATTTGCAATTAGACAGGAGCGTTGCGCAGGAAGTTCTCTGGCAGATCAAACCAAGTACCACATAATGAAAAATCGACCCGGGAATAAACCCGGGCAAAGACTGCTGTAAAATTGATTTTTACAGTAACCTCTCGAACCGTGAACCGACTTTCCTGGTGGGCGGGATTGGAATTGAACCAACGACCTCTTGCGTGTCAAGGACAAGGCACGTTCTGCCGTTAAGGTAAGTCAAGGTAAAATGCAGTATTTATGCGGCTTTGCGGAATTGGAAATGTAAGTAAAATGCCGTTTTGGTAGGTCATTTTCCATCCCATTGCAGTAAGATTGCAGTAAAATCCGATCCCGCTATACCAGGCAGCAGAAGGCGTAACGGGTATTGTTGCAGTAACAGTCCCGCTTAACTATCCCCAAATCCCTACGCAAAAATTATCCCGTACATTTTCAAAAATGTTTGTGCACGAATTCTTGTCAAGTCCCCCGAAAAAATCCAATAACATCAAGCAAAACTCAAATTTTCATGTCCCCAAAATGTCCTCTTTTTGTCA
>JAIMBK010000113.1 GCA_023511535.1 Armatimonadota bacterium | reverse complement strand
TCAAGTCCCCCGAAAAAATCCAATAACATCAAGCAAAACTCAAATTTTCATGTCCCCAAAATGTCCTCTTTTTGTCACCCTTGACAACATCCTGGGGGGTGGTATAATTATAATAAGCGATTAGTGTCAGTTTTTACCGCAAAAACTGGCACTTCTTTCTTTGGGTTGCCGGACACCCGGCGGCCCTATTTTTATTTCACAAGGAGGGATGCGGTATGCTGACTGTCCCAAGAGCTTTGCGTTTGAAGCGTGGTCTGACGGCACGTGAGGTAGCGAAAAACATCAGGGTGACGGAATCACTGATGTCTAAGTTTGAAACACGTCAGGCGGTCCTGCCCAAACGAGCACGGCCCGAGTTGGCAAAAATCTACGGTGTACCCGAGGAACGGCTTTTCGATAAGTTTGGATTGGCGCGAATGGGGTAACAGGAGATCAACTGAATACGCACGATAAGCCGAGGCTTTTTGGAAGCCCCGGCTTTTTGTTTCCCCTGGAGGTGTTTGCGATGACTAACTGGGATGATGCGCCTGTTGTAATGACCCTCGAACAAGCAGCAAAAATCCTCAACCGTCCCTACAGAACGGTGCTTGGGCTCTGTCACCAGCGGGGCTTTCCAGCCCGGCGATTGGGAAAGCGATGGATGGTTAGCCGCGATGGACTTAGGCTTTGGGTTAAGGAAAATTTCATTACAAAATAAAACCCGCCGGCGGCGGAAGGATGCGGGAAGGTGGAAGGCTTTTTATGATTTTATCAGATGTTTTCGAGCGAGTAAAGCAAAATGTGAGTATTGAGCAAGTTATCAGCTATTACCTGCCCAAAACTGAGCTCCGGCGAGCAGGGAAAAATCTGGTGGGCCTTTGTCCCTTTCACCAGGAAAGAACCCCGTCTTTTACGGTTGACCGCGAAAAGAATGTTTTTCACTGCTTTGGGTGCGGCGTAGGTGGTGACACGGTGAAGCTCGTTTCGCTTGCATTAAACTTGCGCCCCCTGGAGGCGGCCCGGCAAATTTGCCGTGATTTTGGCTTACCGGTAGACCGGCCCGCGACCCCGGAAGCGAAGCGGGAAGCGAAAAAGGCGGCACGGCGGCACAAGGCAAAAGCAGACCTGGATCTGATGGTGCACATGGTACACGAAGAATTATCCGCCTGGTACCGGGCAATAAATCGCGTCCTGGCCCTGGGCTGGCCTGCCTACATTGAATTTGCGGAGTATGCTCATCTGCTACCGGTGATCGAATATTGGCTTGACATTCTCGACCACGGCACGGCAGAAGAGAAAATCGAGGTGTTGAAGCAGTGCAGTTAAATGATGAATTGACCAAAGAAATTGAGAAGTTGTCCAAAGAACTTTTGAAGGACGAAAAGAAGAAATCCCAGGCTGACATTCTCTTTGAAATTGCGGATACGGCGACCCTCTTCCATGACCAATTTAACAGGCCGATGGCGGCTTTCACTATTAATAATCATTCCGAAATATGGCCCGTTCGGAGTAAATTTTTTAAAAATTGGCTGGCGATGGCCTTCTACCGGGAGCAGGGTAAGACGCCGAATAATGAAAGTTTGACGCAGGCTCTAAACGTTGTTGAAGCTAAGGCAATCTTCGACGGCGAGTGTTATCCTCTTAACCTGCGCGTTGCCGAAAAAGATGGTGCCGTATGGTATGATCTGGCGAACGAAAATTGGCAGGCAATCAAAATCACCCCTGACGGCTGGCAGGTAGTGGACAATCCCCCCATCCTGTTCCGGCGGCACTCTCATATGGCTCCCCAGGTGATGCCGGAGCGCGGCGGAAACATGGAGAAACTGCTGGATTTTATGAATGTTAGGGATGACGATGCGAAAATCCTAATGCGGGTGTTCCCCGTTGTTTGCTTGATTCCAAACATTCCCCACGTTGTTCCGAATTTCTACGGCGAGAAGGGAGCAGCAAAAAGCACGATTAGCCGGGTCCTCCGGCGGCTTATAGACCCTTCGGCGACCGAAACACTGACCATCCCGCACGCCCTCCCGGAGGTTGTTCAGGTGCTAAGTCATCATTACTTTGCGGCTTTCGACAACGTGGACGGGCTTCAAGGATGGCAGTCTGACCTCTTCTGCCAGGTGATAACCGGCAGCGGCTTTTCAAAGCGGATGCTTTTCAGTGATGATGATGATGTTGTCTATAATTTCCAGCACTGTATCAGCTTAAACGGAATTAACGTTGCTGCTACGCGTCCCGATCTGCTTGACCGGAGCATTTTAATCGAGTTAGAGCGCATACCCCCGGAGAAACGCAGGGAGGAAAAGAAATTCTGGGACGCCTTTGAAAAGGCCCGGCCCGGCATTTTCGGGGCGATGCTCGACGCCCTGGCCGGAGCGATGAAGACATACCCGACAGTGAGGCTGGACAGCCTGCCCCGGATGGCTGATTTTTGTAAATGGGGATACGCCGTAGCGGAAGCAATCGGAATCGGCGGCGAACGTTTTCTGGCGGCTTACTGGAAAAACATTAGTATTCAAAACGAGGCGGCAATTTCTGGTCATCCCGTGGCGGCGGCGGTTGTTGCCTTCATGCAGGAAAAAGGCAAATGGGAAGGCACGGCGGCGGAATTGCTGGCCTCACTCGAAAAGGCTGCCGAGGCGGAGCGGATCAACATAAAGAGCAAGACCTGGCCGAGGGCCGCACACTCCCTAACCCGGCGGCTGAAGGAGATAAGGAGCAACCTGCTTGATGTTGGAATCGAATTGACAATAGAGCGAGACGACAACAACAAGAGCAAAGTTTCCCTCCGGAGGGTAAGCGAAAATAGCTCCGAAAGCTCCGGAGCTCCGGAACCCCAGGAAAATCAAGGCACAGAAGGCCGGAGCTATTCCGGAGCTTTTGAGCTGGAAAAAAATAGCTCCAGAAAAGCTCCGGCCCCGGACGCCTACGGCGATGGGTCTTCCGGAGCTACTGGAGCTACCGGAGCTTTTTTCGGTAACTCTCCGGAAAGGAACGGAAGATGTTTTCGGGAGGTAGACCCGGATGAATTACCTTTCTAAGTTAATCAACCGATTGGCCGAACACGATATTTCCGTTTACCTTGACAAGACCGGCAATGTTAAAATCAGGCTGCCCACCGACGACCCGATGACCCTGCCGGATGAAGTAAAGGCGTTGCTACGGGAGTTAAAGGCTAACAAAGATAGGGTGCAGGAATATTTGACCTTCCTTAACAGCGGCGGCGATCCGTTCGTTTTGTCGGATGTAAGGAAGCAGATCTTCAACGGCATTGATCCCCTGGACTTTCGCTTTGACGTGGATAAGCAGCAATGGGTAATTGATCCCGGCTGGTGGAAGCGAATACCGAAAGAAAAATTGCATTAAGGAGGATAATCATGGTTCGTTCTCTTGCTGAAATCTACAGCGTGGTTCACCCCCTCGATCCGGACGCCCCCCGGTACGGTTGCCGAATCTGGGAGGGGGAATACCTGCGCCCCTACGAGGGCAATTTAACCAGCATATACGGCCATTTTCCCGACCGGGAGCTTACAGAAAAGGCACTGGAGATTGTTGCTTTCAGCTTCCTGAGTTTTAAGATAACCCCCCGTCATGGCCTTAAAATTCTAGTGTTTGATACCCCGTTTGATGAGGACACGCGCGGTGCTTACTACGATGATGAAAAAATTATCGCCATTTACGCAACCTCCACGGCCTGGTATTTAGAGCTGCTGATTAACGTTCTGGTGCATGAAATCGGTCATTATCTCTTCACAACGATGGGGATTGAGGACGACGAAGAGCTCTGCGAACGGCTGGAACGGGCTTTTCCTGATGATGAATCGTTTATGGAATCGCTGGCCGAGAAGTGGCGGGCGGCAAGGAGGATGATTTTTTAATGAACAAGCACGAAAGAAAACGACTGAAAAATATGCGCAAATATAAACTCTCATTGAGAAAAAGGAGTAAGAAACGTGGCCGGAAACAGGTTGATTGAAATAAAAATGAGCAAATGCGTTATCTACCTTTACGAGCGGGAGCTGGCCCATCTGTTAAGCCTTAATCCGGAACTTTGGGCAGCGTCTATCAGACGGGGAAAGGCAATCCGCCGGGCGGCGGTGGCGGAAAAGAGGGAGGAGGTGAATTTCAATGCCGATGGCATTAAAAATTATGCTGGCCGTAGAAGCGTTAATCGTAATTGCCTGCGTAGGTAAAGTTTTCCTGGGGTAGGAGGGGGAAAATGGAAAGCCCGCGAATGACCATCCGATTTGACCCCGAAACCGTTCTTAGCATTGAATTGCTTCTGAGTGAGTTACGCAAAAAAGACCCCACGCTAAATAAATCCTCAATCGTCCGCTTTGCAGTGGAAAGCTTCCTTCAGCAATACCGGCAAAGGCAAGTGTTGATAAGGCGAGTTGAAAGGAGGTGAACCGGATGGCGTCCTTCGTGAAAGTGAACATGAAGGCCCTGCGGTCAAAAGGCAAACCCCAGGACTGGCCGGGGAAGCCGCCAAATTACAAAAAGCGGAAAGGTGGCGACAAATATGGAAACACTCCACGAACTCAGGCAAGGCGACAGGCAGGCGTGGAAGGAGCTGAATCAAAAACTTGAAGCATTAACGGAAGTCCTGCGCGACTTAGAAAAGAAAGCTGAAGAGCTGGCCCCCTACGCCGAAAGGTACAGAATCCTGATTGAGCAGATGGAGAAGATTCAGCACGAAAGAAACAACGTCATTGCTGCGGCGTTGATGGCCGTAAGGAGGCGGTGATGGTGCGGTGCTCGCGGTGCGGAACTGAAGTTGACCACGATTGGCAGGTTAAAGGTATTTGCATACCCTGCCTGGAGTTTGCCGAAAGGCGAAGACGCAAAGAGGCCGCCAGACGGGGAAAGTTTAAAGGTGAACTGCCCGGCAAACCTCTTCCCTACTGGCCGCCTCCGTTTGTGGAAGCGGCAAGCGATTGCAAAAAAATCATTCGAGGAAAGGAGCTTGATTAAAAATGGCACGTTCAACAATCGAAGGCATGAAGGCGGCATATGGAATACCTATTGGGCCCGCCCTGGGCGAATTAGACATCCCAAAGGCAATGACCCCCATTGACGTTGCTGACCTGGTTTTTAACCGGCGAGTGGATCAAAGAAATGCAGTTGTCGAAGAGAACAACCGGCGTGTGAAATTCTTCGAGAAACCCGCCCCTGTCCCCCCGTGGAACGTCAAAGAAATGGTTAGGGCCGTCCGGGAACTGACAAAAGAGGCGTTTTTGAACCGTCCCGATAAAGATAGCAAAGCCTGGGGAGGAGCTTTGGAGAGCTGGCAGGAGTGGGCAGAAAAAACTTTACAGGATAATCTTTTGTGGGTGACCAAGCAATGGGAGCGAGTGACCGGGCAGCCATACAAAGAACTGCTGGCGGAGATAT
>JAIMBK010000112.1 GCA_023511535.1 Armatimonadota bacterium | reverse complement strand
GGGGTTAGGAATTAGGGGTAAATACTTTTACATAATTATTTTCATTACTTTATGGCGAGAACGAATGTTCTCATGGGGAACTTCCTCGAAATAGATTTTCATACTTTACGTAAGGAACGAACGTTCCCACGGGAAGCTCCTTACAAATAACTGGAAATTTCGGAGACCTCCCGCCGCCCGGGGCGGTGGACGGGGTCGTCTGCGGGGTAGCCGGCAGGAATCAGCGCTACCGGCACCCGGCCCGCGGGCATGGCCAGGGAACGCCTGACTTCCTCCTCTTTAAAAGCGCCCACCCAGCAGGTTCCCAGTCCGTAACCTGTCGCCGCAAGGAGAATATTTTGGACCGCCGCGGCGGTATCCTGGTAACAATAGAGATGGCGCCCCCGGTCGCCATAGACGCGGGCGGAACGGTCCGGCTCGGCGCAAACCACGATGCAGACCGGCGCCTGGGCGACAAAACGCTGGTTCAAAGCGGCGGCGGCAAGCATTTCTTTTTCCTTTTGCCGGGTCACCACGTAAAAGAACCAGGGCTGCAGGTTGCCGGCGGAGGGTGCCCAGCGGGCCGCTTCCAGGAGCCCGGCAATAATTTCGGGGGGGACGGGGTCGGGCTTAAAGCGCCGCACCGAATAGCGTTTTTTAATCAGGATGAGGAGATCCGGCATTTTTTATAAACTCCCCTTAAAAAAGCATAACTCGCGTAATGGCTGAACGCCGGGTCCGGCCCGTCGTTCCTGTTTATTTAACCACCACCACCGGGCACCGGCAGAGATGCAAAACCTTGTGGCTGACGCTGCCGATGACGATGCTTTTGACTTCCCCGTACCCGCGGGTGCCGACAACAACCAGGTCATACTCGCCTTCTTCCGCAAATTTGCAAATGGCCGCCCCGGCGTCACCGCGGGCGATTGCTTTCTCCACGGACAGTCCATACCGGCCGGCAATTTCGTCAATTTTTTCCGAAATTTTTTGGGCTTTTTCTTCGATTTCCTGATCCAGATCCTTTTGGCGGATCCAGGACGATAACCCGGACTCGGGAAATATGCCGTAAATAGAAGGGCCGACATAAAGGGCGGTAAGCTGCAAATCGCGGCACATTTTCTGCAAATCCAGGGCAAATTCAAGCGCTCGCAAAGAATTTTCAGAACCGTCGACGGCCACCAAAACCCTTTTCATTATTCTCTTTAACCTCCTCTTTTCTTTTGGACGGGACTTTTTGCATAAAATTCTCCAGAAATGATAAAAATCCTTCTCGTATTTTAGCAAACCGCTATTTGATCATCAACCTGCGCATTAAATAAAAGGGAAAGGGCAATAGCAGGGCAATTGCCGCGAGCAACCAGATTAATTCCCCGGCCAGGGAAAGGTCAACCTGGCCCAAAACAAGACTGCGGGTAAGGTTAACGATATGGTAAAGCGGGCTGAACCAGGCGGCCTTTTGGATGATCTCGGGGAGGCCGGAGACCGGAAAGAAAACCCCGGAGAACAGAAAAAGGGGCGTGATGATCAGCGAAAAGAAGTAGTTAAAATTGTCGATGTTCGGCACCAGGCCCGTCCAGGTTATGGAAATAATCGCCAGGAGCAGACCGGCAACCGCCAGCACTAGCGGTACCAGCAGCACCCACAGGGATCCCACCAGGCCCAGGACGGTAATGACGATGATAATGACCGAGCCGTAAAGCACGCTTTTAAAGGTGCCGTAAAGTAGTTCACCGGCAATCACGTCGTCGATGGTAACCGGGGTCGCCACCATGGCGTGGAAGCTTTTTTGGAATTCCATGCGGATAAAAGTGCCGTAGGTACATTCGTAAGTTGTGGCAAACATGGCGGAGGAAGCCACCAGCCCCGGCGCCAGGTAATGCAGGTAGGGAAGCCCTTCCATCGGCAAGACGTAGGCGCCCAGGCCGAGGCCCAGGGCTGCCAGGTAAAGGAGCGGCTCGAAAAAGTTAAAAGTGAGATTGACTTTCCAGTTCCGGCTGAAAACAATTAAATGGCGCCGGAAAACCGGCCAGACCAGGGGGGAAATGTCGATCCGGAATAAATCTCTCAGCACTTCTCGTCACTGCCTTTGAAAATAGATGCTCACGAAGACTTAAAAGTTTTACCCTGAAAATACCAGGCACAAAGGCACAAAGTAAAATATTCCCTGGTCACACCTGTTTCTTTGTGCCTCTGTGCCTTTATACCTTTACCCTGAAAAACAACACTCTAATTTTTATCCTCTGCTGGTGCCGCTAAAAAGCGGCATGGAGGGTCTAACCCCTAATCATGCAGTTTTTTCCCGGTAAGTTTGAGAAAGACGTCCTCGAGGGTGGCCGGGCGCAGGAACTGGTGGCCGAAATGGAAAGGCATCTTTTGCAGCACCCGGAGGAGTTCCTGGCCGTCGTGCGGGTATAAAAAAATGTTCTCCCCCACAACCTGGTGACCCCTGATCAACCCGTTTAATTCCCGGACAATTTCCCTTTCCCGGGCAGCGGCAAAGCCGACCTCCAGAATTTCCGTCCCGATATGCTTCGCGATCAACTGGCGGGGTTCACCTTCTTCGAGAATCGCCCCCTGATCCATTACCACCAGGCGATCGCAAAGCTGGCTGGCTTCTTCCATATAATGGGTGGTCAAAATCAGGGTTACTCCCTGCTCTTTCAGGCGGCGTAAGCGCTGCCAGACCATGTGCCGGGCCTGCGGGTCCAGGCCGGTGGTGGGCTCGTCCAGAATGAGCACGCGGGGTTTGTTAATCAGGGCGCGTGCGATGGTCAACCGCCGCTTCATCCCCCCGGACAGGGCGTCTACCTTTTCGTCAGCCTTGTCCGCAAGGCCGAAAAAATCCAGCATTTCCAGGGCTGTTGCCCGCGCCTGCCGCTGCGGGAGGCGAAAAAAAGTGGCATAAACCAGCAGATTTTGCAAAACCTTCAGATCCGGGTCCAGATTGTTTTCCTGGGGGACCACCCCCAGCCGGCTTTTGATCTCTCTTGCCTGCGTGCGGACGTCCATGCCGAGGACTGTTAACTGTCCCGCGGTAACGGGGGAAAAACAATAGATCATTCTGACGGTAGACGTTTTCCCTGCCCCGTTGGGACCCAGAAAGGCGAAACACTCGCCTTCCCGGACCCGGAAGTTGATCCCCCGGACAGCGCGAAAGCCGTTGTACTCTTTGGTCAGGTTTTGGGCAACAATCACATCCAAGGGTATCTGACTCCCCCTGCTCCCTCTTCAGACCCCTGTCTATTCCATCTTAGCGTTTCGTTTTTAACGCTTTGACCGCCTGCTCCAGACCTTCCACCGTGAGCTCAAACATGGGAAAGACCTGACCGATGATGCTGATGGTGTCCCGGCCCTCCGTAGTGGGCCAGTATGCCTTCGGGAGCGGGTTCAGCCAAACGGCGTAGGGAAAGTGCGCGGCCAGCCTTTGCAGCCAGATCAGGCCGGGCTCTTCGTTGTATGCCGTCCAGTCGATGGCGCCGCCCGTCATGAGCAGTTCACTGGGTGCCATGCTGGCGTCGCCGACGATAATCAGGCGGTAGTCCGGACCCAGATTGCGCAATACTTCCTCCGTAGGCACGGAAGCGTTCGCCCGGCAAAAAGGATCGAGAAAAAGGGTCTGGTAAACACAATTATGAAAATAATAGAATCTGACGTCCTTAAAGTGGTTTACTTTACTGGCGGCGTTGAAGAGCCGTCCGCACAGGCGGGAATGGGGGGTCATAGACCCGCCGGAGTCCATCATCAAAATTAGTTTGATAATATTTTTCCGCGGCCTTGCCCAGACCAACTCCAGCCGTCCGGCCTTCCGGCAGGTTGCGTCAATGGTGGCGTCAATGTCGAGCTCGTCCGGAGGGGCGTCGACGTTCTGGCTGAGTTCCCGCAATTTGCGCAGGGCAAGCTCAAACTGCCGGGTGGAAAGGGTTTCGTCGGTACGGAAGTCGCGGTACCGGCGCTCGGCCGCCACCTTGACGGCGGAGCGGTTGACCGACTCCCCGCCGATGCGCAGCCCGGCCGGGTGGTATCCCGAATGGCCGAAGGGAGAGGTTCCGCCCGTGCCGATCCAGTAGCTACCGCCGTGATGCTCTCCGTCTTGTCTGGCCAGCCGTTCCTCCAGGGCGCGGCGCATTTCCTCCAGATCCCAGGGAACAAAGGGCTGGCGTTGCTGCGGATCTATTTGCAAGGGAGGGAGGGCCTTCTCCAGCCACTTCAGAACCCTTTCGGCAAGCTCCGGAGGCGTCTCGATCCCCTGAAAATAACGGGCAAAGGCCAGGTCGAAACGATCGTAATAAGCTTCGCTTTTCACCAGCACCGCCCGGGCCAGGCGGTAAAAACCGTGCAGGCTGGCCCCGGCCAGCCCTTTATCCATGGCTTCCAGCAGCGTCATCCACTCGGTTAAAGAAACCGGTACGCCTTCCGCCCGCAGAGCATAGAAGAAACCCGTAAACATTTTTGGTTCACCTTGCCTGTTCCTGATCCGGACGCCGCCAGCTACCATCCGCGGCGGGCGGCGCCCAAAACCGGCGACGTTTTTTGCCCGCCGCCCGCCTGCAGGCGCCTTAAAACCAGCTCGAAATCCTGATTCTTTTTTAAAAGCACGCCTAAAAAAGGTATTTCGGCGCTGATGCGCTGGTAAGGAACACCGCCGACTACCAGCGCCTGGAGCCAGTCCAGCAGTTCGCTGGTGCTGGGCTTTTTCTGGAGGCCGCTGATACTCCGCACCCAGTAAAAAGCCTTTAAGGCCTCCGCCAGTAAATTTTTTTCCAGGTCGGGATAGTGCACCCGGACGATCCGGCTCATCATTTCCTCGTCGGGAAAGGCAATGTAATGAAAGATGCAGCGCCTTAAAAAGGCATCGGGCAATTCTTTTTCCGCGTTGCTGGTGATCACCACAATGGGGCGGTGTTTGGCCTGAATGGTTTCTTTCGTTTCCGGGATGTAAAAACTCATCATGTCCAGTTCCCAGAGCAAATCGTTGGGAAACTCGAGATCCGCCTTGTCAATTTCATCAATCAACAAGACCACCTGCTCGTCGGAAACGAAGGCTTCCCCCAGCTTGCCCAGTTTTATGTATTGCTTAATGTCGCTCACGTCGTGATCACCGAACTGGCTGTCGTAGAGACGCTGTACCGTATCGTAAACATACAGGCCCTCCTGGGCTTTGGTGGTGGACTTAATGTTCCAGATAATCAGGCGCAGCCCCAGGGAATCCGCAATGGCTTTGGCCAGCATCGTTTTCCCCGTGCCCGGCTCCCCTTTAATTAAAAGCGGCCGGCCCAGGGCGATGGCAATGTTTACGGCGTTCCGCAATTCGTCGGCAACAAGGTAATCTGCCGTATGGTCAAATGTTTTGGACATCAGACGATCTCCTCTCCGGATGATTTGGAGGATCTTTTTAGATCCGGAATCTTTTCACGGGATATTATAGCACATCCTTGCCGATCTTCAATTACTTTTGGTATATTGAAGGTATGGGCGACCGGGAATCTTTACTTTACACCCTTGTGTCTGGAAAACTTTATGCCTGATCTTTTCAAGGGAGTTCCCCATGAGAACGTTCGTTCTCTCCATAAAGTAATGAAAATAATTATGTAAAAGTATTTACCC
>JAIMBK010000111.1 GCA_023511535.1 Armatimonadota bacterium | reverse complement strand
ATGGGCGGCCGGGAGATCCCCACAATACTGGATGTGCAAAGGGAAAAGAAAAATGGCGTCCGGTTGGAGGATATTGTCTTCACGGGTTTCGGTGGGGTTTTGTGTGCCGAATCCGGCGGGCCGACCCCTGGGGTGGGCTGCGCCGGCAGGGGCATCATCGCTGCCTTTGAAGCTCTGGAATCTTTAAAGGCCTTTGAAGTTTACCGGCCGGATATAGTTTTTTACGATGTACTCGGCGATGTAGTCTGCGGTGGTTTTGCCATGCCGCTTCGGAAAGGGTACGCCGAAGAGATCTACATTGTAACCTCGGGAGAAAAGATGTCCCTGTTTGCCGCCCGGAACATTGCCCGGGCGGTTGAACAGTTCAAGGGCCGCGGTTATGCCCGGCTGAAGGGGATCATTCTCAATGCCAGGAGTGTGCCGAATGAGGCCGTCCTGGTACAGGCTGCGGCTGAGGAGATGGATACGAGGGTGATCATTGAAATTCCCCGCGATTCTACCGTGCAGTTATGTGAAGAAAGAAATGTAACGGTGGTGGAGGGGGCGCCGGATTCTCCTCTGGCCGGGATCTACTCCCGGCTGGCTGAAATAATGGCAGGGGGCAGGACGGTCTTCGACGATGATCAGCCGGTTCTTTTGAGCGAAGAAATATAGGTAAATATTTGGGTACTCATTTCTGGGGCGGTGGATTTAGGAGGAGATACTCCCGGTGTGGCGGTACGTGACGAAGCGTTTACTCTATCTTGTGCCCGTACTGTTCGGTGTTTCCATCATCACCTTCGGGCTCATTAACCTGGCGCCCGGCGACCCGGCGGAGCTGATCTTGTGCTCCGGCGGGGTGGAGCCGACTAAAGAAGCCGTGGAAACTCTGCGGGCAGAGCTGGGTTTAAACGATCCCCTTTACGTACAGTACGGACGCTGGTTGGGGAAAGCGGTGCACCTGGATCTGGGCAAGTCTTTTCGCACCGGGCGGCCCGTCGCGGAAGAGATTTTCTCCCGCTTTCCGGCCACTCTGGAGCTGGCCTGTGCAGCCATGGCTTTCATGGTCTGCCTTGCCCTGCCGGCAGGGATCCTTTCCGCCCTTTACCGGCACGCCTTCCTTGACCACTTAAGCCGCTTCGGGGCTCTTTTCGGCGCTTCGCTTCCCGGCTTCTGGCTGGGGCTTATGCTCATCTACTTTTTCGCGGTGAAGCTGGGGGTGCTGCCGGTAATGGGCCGGGGCGGGTTAAGGCACCTGGTGCTGCCGGCGGTAACCTTAGGGTTTGGGCTGGCCGCCGTCTACGCCCGGATTTTAAGAGCCGGTATGCTGGAAGTGCTGGGGCAGGACTACATCAGGGTGGCCCGGGCCAAGGGGTTGAAAGAAAAGTGGGTGATCGGGCGCCACGCCTTGAAAAACGCCCTTTTGCCCGCGGTGACGTTACTGGGCATGAGCTGCGGGCACCTTTTGGGGGGAGCGGTAATTGTAGAAACCATCTTTGCCTGGCCGGGGGTGGGGAAGTTCGCCGTGGATGCCATCTTCAACCGGGACTACCCGGTGATCCAGGGATACGCCTTTTTCATGGCCGCAGTTTTTGTCCTGGTGAACCTGCTGGTGGATATATCCTACGTTTTTCTCGACCCGCGCATCCGCCTGGAAGGGGGAAATAGCCGTTGAGCAGCTCGAAAAATTCCGGTGTTGGGGTTGCCGGTTATCCTGCTCCTGTGGAGTCAGCGGGCCAGGCGGGAACGGTCTCACACGGGCTGCCGGGCTCTGCGCTGACAAGGCTCGGGCAGGATAAGCTGGCTCTTTTGGGGTTGGTGATCATCCTGGCCGTGGTGGCCGTGGCGGTTTTTGCGCCCTACCTTGCGCCCAACGACCCCGTAAAGGTGGATCTGGCGCAGCGTCTTGCACCGCCCGGCGCGCCGTACCCCCTGGGCACCGACCACCTGGGGCGCTGCCTTTTGTCGCGGTTGATCTATGGCACGAGGGTTTCCCTGGCCACGGCGGCTCTAGCTCTGTCTGCCATCATGCTCATCAGCATTCCCCTGGGCACCCTGGCAGGCTATTGCGGGGGACGGGTGGACAGCCTCATTATGCGGGTTGTTGACGTGCTGCTGGCCTTTCCGGGCCTGATCCTGGCGCTGGTTATCGCCGGGACGCTGGGGCCGGGGCTTTTAAACGTGATGCTGGCGTTATCTTTAGTCTGGTGGGTGGGGTACGCCCGGGTCATCCGGGGGATGGTCCTTTCGGTGAAAGAGAAGGAGTTCGTCATGGCGGCCCGGGCCTGCGGCACACGTGAATTGGGCATCATCACCCGGCACATCCTGCCCAATGTGCTCTCCCCGGTGATCGTCCTGGCCACGCTGGACATGGGCAAGCTGATCCTGGCCATCTCCGGGCTTTCCTTCCTGGGCCTCGGCGCCCAGCCGCCCACGCCGGAGTGGGGGGGCATGCTGAACGACGGCCGCCCTTACCTGCAGGTGGCGCCGCAACTCATGGTCTACCCGGGTCTTTGCATTATGACGGTGGTGCTGGCCTTCAACCTGCTGGGCGACGGCTTGAGGGACGCCCTGGACCCGCGGGGGAGCACCAGAATAAGTTTGTAAACAAAGGGGACTGGTCATGTCTTGGGCTCCCGTTTTAAAGGTAAAAAATCTTTCCACCTATTTTTACACCCGGTACGGTGTCATCAAAGCCGTAAATGGGGCCAGCTTCACGGTGGCGGCCGGGAAAACCCTGGGCCTGGTGGGAGAAAGCGGCTGCGGCAAGAGCGTTACGGCCCTGTCCATCCTGCGTCTGATTGAGCCGCCGGGAAGGATTTGTTCGGGGGAAGTGTGGTTGAATGGTTGCGACTTACTTAAGATTCCCCCAAGGCAACTGCGGCAGGTGCGGGGCCGGGAAATTGCGCTGGTTTTCCAGGACCCGCTGACCTCGCTAAACCCGGTTTTGACCATCGGCACGCAGCTTGCGGAAACCATTGACTCCCATGAAGAGATATCCCGGGCTGAAGCACGGCGGCGAGCGGTGGAACTTCTTTTTCGCCTGGGCCTGCCCGACCCGGAAAGGCTCATGCGCCTGTACCCTTTTCAGCTTTCCGGCGGAATGCGTCAGCGGGTGATGGTGGCGATGGCGCTCGCCTTGCGCCCGAAGGTTTTAATCGCCGATGAGCCCACCACCGCCCTGGACGTTACCGTTCAGGCCCAGATCCTGGCGGAACTGAAGCGGCTGCAGGAGGAGCTAGGGATGGCGATCGTCCTCATCACCCACGACCTGGGGGTGGTCGCGGCCATGACCGACGAAGTGGCGGTGATGTACGCCGGAACAATCGTGGAGCACGGCCCGGTGGCAGAAGTCTTTGACCGTCCCGCCCATCCCTACACCCGGGCTCTGCTCCGTTCCGTGCCGCGCCTGGGCAGGGAAGAACTGGCGCCGGTGGAGGGGCAGCCGCCGTCGCTTCTCAATCTACCGGCCCATTGCGCCTTCCTCCCCCGTTGCCTGCAGGCGGGCGCGGCGTGCCGGGGGGAGAAGCCGGAATTGCGGGAGATCGGGCCGGGCCACGCGGCAGCCTGCCACCGTTTATTCCCCTGGGCCGGCTAGGGGAGGAGTGATGCGGGTGAGCCTCCTGGAGGTAAGGGATCTGGTTAAGCACTACCCGGGGAAAGGAGGAATTTTGGCCGGCCGCCGGGAAAAGGTGCGGGCTGTGGACGGGGTTTCTCTCTCCATAGCCCGGGGAGAGACCCTGGGCTTGGTGGGAGAAAGCGGCTGCGGCAAGAGCACCCTGGGGCGGCTGGTGGTGCGGCTGGAAGAACCTACGGCCGGAAAGATTTTTTTCGCCGGCCAGGAGACCACCGGCCGGACGGGGAGAAAGCTGCGGGAACTGCGCCGCCGCTTCCAGATCATCTTCCAGGACTCTTCCTCCTCCCTCAACCCGCGCCGGACGGTGGGGGCAATCATTGAGGAACCCCTGGCCAATTTCGGCGTGGTGAAAGGGGAGTGCCGGGAGCGGGTGGGTGAGCTTTTAGAGCTTGTCGGCCTGGAACCTGGGGATGCGTCGAAATACCCCCACGAATTCAGCGGGGGGCAGCGCCAGCGCATCAACATCGCCCGGGCCCTGGCCCTGCAGCCGGAGCTGGTGGTCTGCGACGAGCCCGTTTCCAGCCTGGACGTCTCCATCCGGGCGCAAATCTTGAATCTGCTGCGGGAGTTGAAAAGACGGTTCAATCTTTCGTACCTCTTTATTTCGCATGACCTGGCGGCGGTAAGTTACTTAGCCGACCGGGTGGCGGTGATGTACCTGGGCCAGATTGTGGAGGTCTTACCGGCAGAAGGCCTCGTTTCCCAGGCCCGCCATCCCTACACCCGGGCGCTTTTGCAGGCGGTGCCGGAACCCGACCCGCAGCAAAGAACCGGCCAAAAACCGGTGATACGGGGCGAGCCGCCCGACCCGGCCAGTCCACCACCGGGATGCCGGTTTCACCCCCGGTGCCCCGAGGCCCGCGAAGTCTGCCGGCAAGAGGAGCCCGTCTTGAAGAAGGTGGGGAAGGGGCGCCTGGTAAGGTGCCATTTGAGTTAGAGTACCTTTCGTAACGATCCGGAGGTACAAAGGGCGATAACTGGAGAAAGGGGTGCAGAAACGTGAAATATTTAAGGCAAATAGTGTCTTTCTTGGTCATCATAATGTTGGTTGCCGGGTCTGCGGGTTGTGGCGGGCAACAAAGAGAAGGTCAGGTAAGCAAAAAGGAATTAGTTGTAGGCGTTGGAGCTGATGGTTATGGTCAAAAGGAAAGCGATCTTGGAATTTATCCGCTAAATGCCAATATTTGCGAGCCCTTAATTCGACTTACGCCTGAGTATCAAATAGAGCCACTTTTGGCCACTAAATGGGAATATAAGGGGAACAACACCTGGCGTTTCTACCTGCGTAAAGGTATAAAGTTTCATAACGATAAGGACTTTAATGCTAAAACTGTAAAGGATACTTTGGAAAAAGGTATTCGCCCCAGTGGGAAGTCCATTTTAAAAATCAAGGAAGATGCGGTTAAAATAATTGACGATTATACGGTGGACATTGTAACTACAGAGCCTAATATGCGCGTTCCAGAAATCCTGGCTCACCCAAGTTTTGCCATACGAGTCAAAGAAAATGAAAATAGCCAGAAACCTATTGGTACCGGTCCCTTCCGTTTTGTCAGGTACGAGCAAGATAAAGAGCTGGTTGTTGAGCGTAACCCTAATTATTGGGGGGAACCTGCAAAGGTGGATAAGATTGTTTTTAAATTCGTTCCCGACCACAACAGCCGGCTCCTTGCCCTGCAGGCAGGTGAAGTTGATGTTATTACAGAAATTCCTCGTGAAATGATTGGACAACTCAGAACAACTCAAGGGATTCATGTTTTGCACGGAAAAACCGGTGCTTATGTGGCTCTTTCTCTTATGGTTAACGGGAAACAGCCTTATGATATTTTGCAGGACATAAGGATACGGCAGGCCGTTGGCTGGGCTATCGACCGTGAGGCTCTTACCCAGAAAGTATGGGAAGGTAATGCTGTAAGCAGCCAGACCATAATTCCTCCTGATATCTTAAGGGAGTTCCCCATGACGAACTTCCGTTCTCTCCATTAATCATGAAAATAGGGGCGAAACTTATGCTATACTACCGT
>JAIMBK010000110.1 GCA_023511535.1 Armatimonadota bacterium | reverse complement strand
AAGCCCAGTATTTTGGAAAGCAAGGTAAGCCCGGCGATTAATGCCGTAGCCCGGGCAATGGTGTGGGTGGTGCTCATTTTGAACTCCGGAGAGCAACCTAAAATCAATCACTACTTTTCAATTGTAAGCCCTTTTTACTGACAGTATACCATATAAGCCACAAACGCATCCATTTATTTACTTTAAATCCGCACCACGATCCAGTGCTTGGCTTACGGTGGTGGTGGTGGAGCTGGCAGGAGAGCTTTTTGCGGGTAGCACGGTGATCCACCTGATCTTGTAGAAAAGCCCTTCTTCTAAAATGGTGTAAGAGACCCAGGAACGGTAGGCCGTCACAATCCTTGTTTTTCATAGTTCGCCCTTGATTCGTTAATTCCTGCTGAAAAAAGCACGTATTTTCCGCGGCGCGGACTGAATCTTCTTGTTTTTTAAAACACAATATTACTCGCCTTTACTATTGAAGAACTCTGGCGATGCCTCGCTCAATGATGGTTTGGGCCTCAGAATTTCCAGGGCAGGTATTTGCTGAACTTTTTGCATTGTTTCGCCGGAATCGGCACCGAACCTCTTTACCATAAATTTGCCCGGGCATAAAAGAACCCCCACGGCCGTTGCCGGCAGCAGGGGTTACAGGAAAAAATTCTATAAACCCGGTTGCCCTGGTTTCAAAGACGACAAGCTTTTTCTCTCAGGCAATTCCCAGAGGGGCAGGCCGCTCAATTCAATCCGGTGCAACTGGTCCCGGAGCTTTTCCGAGGCATCCAGGATTTCTATCCCAACGATATGGTTTTTGTCATCTAAATCCACGGTAACCCCTTCTTCAATATCCAGGCTATATACTGGTGATACGGCTCGAAACTCAATATAAAGGGCATCGACTTCCGGGTCGTATTCAATTTTCATTGCCGTCTTCCTCCCCTGATAATTTTCTTTTGACGGTTACCGTAACAACTACAATATCACGACTATCTTCGGTGCAAAAAGTCACCCGTAAATAGCCTCCACTTCGCTTTTTCCATGCATTTTTTCTACCCTTATGGCTTTCTACCAGGATATCTGGCGCTTCAATGGCAGCGACCACTTCTTCTGATTCAACCTTAAATCGCCGCATCCTGTTTTTGGCATGGCGGGAAAAGTATATCTTCATGACACCTCATGAAAATCCTGTTTTATCTTGCATTATAGCAAAATAAATTCATAATGTATAGCATATTTTTAGCTAAAGACCTGGTCCACCAGCACAACCCCGGCCGCCGGGAAAGCGGCTCTTCCGGCCACAAGCCAGGCGCTCTGCCTCACTCCCGCCCGAAATCGTCATCGAACCGCACAATGCCATCTTCCTCCAGGTACTCGCCCAGCTGCACTTCGATTACCTCCAGCAAAACCTTCCCCGGGTTTTCCAGGCGGTGCTTTTTGCCGCTCTGCACGAAGGTACTCTCACCGCTGCGCACGAAGGTTTCCGCCCCTTCCACCGTCACCTTCGCCGTCCCCCGCACCACAATCCAGTGATAGAGATTGCCGGAGTGCTCCGGTAGGCCGCGTTAATGTCTTCGGCGGTAAAAGCCCGGTATACTTCCGGGCAGCACCGGGCAGCTTCTTCCGCAAAAACACCGCTGGGGAACATAAACATCCCGCTGTTCCATAAATAGCCTTTTTCGATGTAGGTCCGCGCCGTCTGCTCGTCCGGCTTCTCTTTAAATTCCGCCGTTTTTTGAATTTCCTTGATGCCGTAGAAAACGGCCGGCAGGGTACTTTTACCAAATCCTTTAAAAATGCAAAAGCTCTTCTACGGCTTGAATTCCATCGGAATCTACCCTCAACAGCCAAAAACCCGTTCCGGAACCTCCTTTACCTTCAAATTCGTTGCGGTTCTATCTTTCCGGTTGCCATAAATGTTCGGATCTGCTTTTGATAAGCCAGCTTCCCCAAAAAGTAAAGGAGAATAATACCGCCGACTATCTCCGACACGTAAACCCAGGGGTCGGTCAATAGGCTTTCCACCCACTGCCAGAACCAGCCTTCCGGGTCGCCTTTCGGGAAACTCCAGCCGTAAAGAGGCCAGAGGTAAGTTCCCGGAAAGCGCCACATGCCGTCTAAAATGTGGTGAAAGAAGCTGCCCCCGGCAAGCGCCAACACCCCCGGCCTTTTATCCTTAACCCAAAAGAATATCCCTGTCCCTACAAGGAGCAACAAAAAAATGAGCGTATGTGCGTAGATCCGCCCGTTACCAAGGGTAGCTTTGAAAACCAGGCCGCCCAGGGGCTTGTCGATAATGTCGGGGAGCAGGGAGCCCAATAATACTAAACGGTAATCTATTAATTCGGTGAACTTTTTCTTCCCTTGAGATAGCACTACTTTCTCAAAGGTTTGGGTAGCGGCAAAGGTTATTCCCAGGTGGCCAAAAAGAAGCATTAGCTCCTATCTCCTATAGATTTTCTGGATATCCTTACCTTTTCAATATTTTGTTCATAATAACTTTCAGCACATCTGCTAGCGTTCTCTCCTCTGAATTCCTACAAATACTTTGCTCATGTTTATGATGTGGAGAAGAAGAAATTCCCTTTACTTCGTGAGAATTATCCCAACCAATAATCAACCGATTATTTTGATCGAGCCAGTAATAATTATAGACGACTTCTTTCCCGTCCTTCCACGCCCGGTAAATTCTTAAATTTGTGCCGTCCAGAAGCAAAACTTTTGCTTTAAAAACTAAATACCTACCCCTGAGTTCTGAAGAAACTTGCTCTACCCGAGCAATAATTTGGTCGAACGTCTCCAATACTTCCAGCGTATCAAGGATTGGTTCGGTAGACATTTTTACTTCTCCAGGCAAGACTTTAACTTTTCAATTAACGTAAGGTTCTCTTTCAACACGTCTTCCCATAGCTTCCAGTCAGTATAATCTTCATGCTCTTCCCATCCTTCAGGCTCCTTTTGGGCAAAGCAAACCCAGGGCATTTTATACTTTTCCTCGAATTTCCTTATATTTCTTTGGGCAATTTCCACTTCCCCGCTGAGCTGTTTTATCCTTTCTTCTATTGATTTTTTTATGCCCAAATTTAATATTGCCTGCTTTTCCTTTTCAGGCAGGACATCAAAAACATCAGGCAATCTGACTGCTACGTGGCCCATCTAATTCACCTCCTGGATACTATTCCGGCCCTCTCAAGAAAAATAATGCTGACTTACAAGTGTATTACAATTATAGCACAGAAAATGAAAATAATATCTTCAGTTTTAAAGTGACCTCCTCCCGCTACTGAAGTAGCGGGCATCCACCGGGAGGAGTTGCTGAAGCCGGCTTAAATCAACGACCCATTGCCTTCGTGGCCGGGCCACGGTACGACCGGAAGGTTGTGCTTGTGTGCTGTAGGCAGCGAGACACGTTGCCATGCAGAAACCTCCGGGGCACCTAATCACGGACCCCGGCGCCCCAGACGCTGTTCTCTCTTATGTTGTAGAGCAGCGTGGCCACGCGGCTCATGTGCCAGAGCCAGTTAACTTGCTCAGGGGTAGGAGCGAGTAAAACCTTTTCCGTCATCAGCATCCGGTCATCTCCCTTCTGGAGCTCGATGTACTTTTTGATCGTTTCCCTGGAAACGTCGCCGGCCGTACCCACGTAATAAGAAGGATTCCACAAATGGCCCTTCCAGAGCTTTTTCTTTAGCTCCGGAAACATAACGAACAGCTTTCTGGCTACCTCCCGGATAAAACCCAGGATCTTGGAAAGTAAAGCAAAAACGGCGATCACCGCCGTGGCCCTGGCAATGGCATGAGAACGGCTCATTTTCCCGGACCAGCTCACCAATTAATTCATAGCTTGAATAAAGGCGGGTTCACTGCGCCCCCCGAACCGCCCCTGCGGGAAGGGGCCGGCCGGCGACCACCCTTTGTATACGGAAAAGAAAACACCGGCAGCCCTCCACCTGCCGGGTCCGACCGCTTTTAAGGGTTCGCCTAATTGCTCTTCCGCACCGCCTCGTGAAGAGCCTGCACGAATTCATCAATTGTTTTCGCTTTCACCGCCCTGCGGTGCAGCATTTTCAACGTATCGACGTCCCGTATGGCCCGCAGGCTGTTCACCAGGCCCTCAGGACAGCGGCCTATATTTTCCTCCAGGGCATCCAGTATGGTATCCTGTATTCCCTGCTGTATTCCCTGCTGTATTCCCTGCTGTATTCCCTGCTGTATTCCCTGATCAATCCACTTTTCCCGAATACCGTCAAGCAGCGCGGAGGTCTCCATTTTGCTCACCTCGATCATTTTTAAAATTACTTCCCTGGTAAACCGGAGGGACGAAAATACTGCCAGCCCAAGATACAAGTCCGCCTGCCATTCAACGGGGGCTTCTGCAATCCGTTCTACGCACCGGGCCAGTATTTCTTCGGCAGGAAATTCATGCCGCATTAACGGTACCAGCGGGATAATCCCCACCGGAGCATGATGCAACAAGTGTTCCCCGGGCAAATCTGCCAGGTTGATGGTCCGGAAATTAAACGTCACCACAGTGAGGTCCAGGCAATCAAAAGAGTACCTCTCCTCCTGAAGCCGGCCCGTAAGGTTAAGCACCACCGGGTAGACCGGTTTTTTGAACTCCCGGTGCTGCATCGCCGTATATTCCAGCAACCGCCGGGGCATTTCCCGCCCGGCTTTAGTCTGTACTTCAAGGAGCATCAGATATTCATAGTCATTTTCCATAACTTTAAGCAGGATATCCGATTCCCGCTCCACGGCCACTACTTCTTTTTCCATGCGTTCAACCTTTTCCACGGGTATACCGCGCACCAGTTGGACCAGGTGGGCCGGATAACGTTCCGCCAGTGCTTTGATAACCAGATCGAACTCCCGGGCCATACCAAACCTCAACTTTCTACCGGTTCTGGCTTTAGTTTACACTATACCCGAATCTTTTTCAATATTTCCCCGGAGAGAAGCCCGCTATGATGGGGCAGAGTAACAAAAGCTTCAGAAAGGTGACTTGAAGGAAATTTTTTATATACCAGACCGGGAACTATCGCCGGTAGATTTGGCGCGGTGACCAATTAGCCAGACAAAAAAGACCAAAACCACAAACCCCGCCAGGTCCACCAGCACGTCCACCGCCCGGCCGGTGCGGCCGGGTACAAAAGTCTGGTGCCACTCGTCCAGAACACCCACCAGAACCACGATTACCCCGGCCGGCAGCCAGCACCGCCGGCTGCCAAAACCAGTACCGCCCAGGGCAGCGGCCAGGGCCATACCCAGCGCACCGTAAAGAAGCACGTGCGCCCCTTTGCGTAGCCAAAACTGGATGAAATCCGCCGGAGCGCGACGGTTATCCACGGGCTGGCCGCTGTAGGAAAAACTTACCGGCGGCAGTTCCCGCACCCGTTCCACCAAGCCGGCGTGGCGCCATATCTCCGGCCGCAGGTCCTGCTCGGCAAAGGGCTGGCCGGAAAAATAGGCAATGGCCAGCAGGCAGGCCCCAACCAGCAGCCACCGCCACCAGTGTTTTTGCGCTTTGGAAACCACCGGCAACAGCTGTCCCGTTCCTTTCAGCAGCTGACCGCTCCCCCGGAAAACAACCTCGCGCAGCTCAGGGCGTAAAAGCCCCGCGTGAGCATCGGCCCCAGGCACTGCCCCGCCAGGCCGAAGGAAAAGCAAAAGAGGGCAAAAACGGTCATGGCCGCGTCTTGCTCGTCGAAAGCGCCGCGGGCAAAGAGCAGCCGCACCACCGGCTCCCGCAAAAC
>JAIMBK010000109.1 GCA_023511535.1 Armatimonadota bacterium | reverse complement strand
TTGCCCAGACAAAGAACTGGCGGGGCGTTTCCGGGACCATCACCTTCGACCGGGACCGCGAACCGGTCAAAAGCCCGGTCTATTTGATGGAAGTGAAAGAAGGACGTTTTGTGATCAAGGCGGTCATTCCGGCCGGTGATTCCTGACATCCTCCGGGGAGCTAAGAGTTTATGATGAAAAGGCCAGGCTATATAACCCTCTATTTTTCTGGTGGGATTCAATTTGTCAAAGCCGCGGGTGCTGGTGATCCACAGTTATGACCCCGGTTACTCATGGGTCGGGGATGTGAATAAGGGGATCAACGAGGTTTTGGGCAAAAAGCCCCTCTCGGTTAAATATTTTTATCTTGATACCAGGAGACACCCGGACACCGGTTATATGACCAACGCGGGAATTGCGGCAAGAAACCTCGTCAAAAAATGGAAGCCCGGCGTGATCGCCGCCGTTGACGACGAAGCGCAGAAGCTGGTGGGCAAGTATTTTGGGGCAGAAAAAAACCGTGAGGATGTAATGAAAGATTAATCAATACGTATCAACTTATAAGATTGAAAATAGAAAAGAGGTGTTTAGGCTACCGCATAATGTCCAAATACTGACGGTCTAGATTGTCCAGTATCTGATAGACAAGGTGACCAAAGTACAATTGTCCGTCAGTCAGTCTGTTCTCGTTTTCCTCGTGGTGCATCAAATGGCGATGTAATCCACAAGCGTGTATACGCTTGTCTATTTGGGGTCTGTAGCCCATAGCGGCAAGTCAGCCGTCAATGTCCGTATAGGGTGGCGAAATGGCCAAATTAGCTCGTCAACGCCCTTTTTGCCCTGAAAAATCGAAAATGTGGACATTTTAGCCTGGCAGAATTTTAATACACAATCGCATAAACAAGCCTTTTGGACACGTATATCGTCAAATTAAGGACACCTTTTACCGTCAACCTTTGGACTGGATAGCTTAGCTTTAACAAGAAGGCTTAAATCCATTGCTGCGAGGAAGGGATTTTCAGTGACCAAAATAGACAGGGGCATCCTTAAATCGATGATCGACCGCGGTGAAATTGACACGGTCATTATTGCCGCCGCCGACATGCAGTCGCGGTTTTTCGGGAAGAGGTGCTGCGCTGATTTTTTTCTTTCCGAGGCGGTTCATGGAATAAACATCTGTTCAAACAATCTGATCTGGGACATCGAGCTGAACGAGGGCGGGCAGTACCCTCTGGCCGGCCGGCGAACGGGCCTGCCGGACCTCCGGGCCGTCCCCGACATGACCACCCTGCGCCTTTATCCCTGGTTTGAAAAGACGGTTCTGGTCATGGCCGACCTTTTCCACCAGGACGGCACGACTGTAACCATAGCGCCCAGAAACATCCTCAAACGCCAGGTGGAAAAGGCCGGGAACATGGGGCTGCAGGCCGACATGGCGGCGGAGATCGAATTCTACATCTTCAATGAAACCGCTGAAACAGCCCGGGATAAAAGATACCGCGAACTGCTGCCCCTTTCCCGCATGCCGGCGGAATCAATCCACCAGTCTTCCCGTTACGAGCATTTTCTCGGCAAGGTCCGGCGCTATTTAAACGGCGCGGGGGTGGAGGTGGAACTGGCCAGGCCGGAGCGGGGACGGGGCCAGGCGGAAGTAAACCTGCGCTACACCGGCGCCCTGGAGATGGCGGACCGGACGGCCATTTATAAAAACGGGATCAAAGAAATGGCCGACCTGGAAAAACTGGCGGTGACCTTCATGGCCAAATACAAAACCGAAGAGCCCGCCAGCGGGTTTCACGTGCACTTGAGCCTCCGGGACCAAAAGGGCAATAACATTTTTTACGATGAAAACGACGAACACGGAATGTCTGCAACATGCAAACATTTCCTGGCCGGCATGATCACGCTGGCCCCGGAACTGATGTGCTTCTACGCCCCCTACATCAATTCCTACAAGCGGTACGGCTCCACCTTCGGCGCCCCCCGCAACTTTTCCTGGGGTTTTGACAACCGCACCCTTTCTTTCAGGGTGATCGGCCGGGGAAAATCTTTCCGCATTGAAAACCGCATCCCCGGAGCCGACGCCAACCCCTACCTGGTGCTGGCCGCGTGCCTGGCCTCCGGCCTGTACGGCATTGAAAACGAGACGGCCCTTCCCTCTCCGCCGGTGCGCGGCAGCGCTTATGAAATGCGGGAACTGAGGGCGCTGCCGGCAAGTTTGATGGACGCCCTGGCGGATTTTGAAAACAGTGAGACTGCCCGGGCGTTGTTCGGCCGGGAAGTGATCGATCATTACGCCCTGGCGGCGAAACAGGAAATAGAGTGCTTTCTGAAATCGGTCACGGATTGGGAAAGAAGAAGGAATTTTGAGCAGGTGTAGGAGCCGGACTCACCCATACTCGCCGGCGCCCCTGCCGTCAAACCGGTAGATGTTTCTGTTCGTTGCACAATTCTATCGAAACCAGCCCGGAGGGCTTGAACAGCAATCTCCATTTTTCTTTTTCTCCCATGAATTCTAAATTTCGCTGGAAGTTTCTTGATGATTTGGTCCTTTACTCCGCTCGTTCTAACAGCCACCGCGGGGCTTCGGCCCTGGTAGCCCTGGCCCCGGGTCGCAAGGTGTTGTCCGGGTATCCTTTGATGATCCCGTGTTTACCGTCCGTGACTACCGAATCGTTTGCCCGGGGGGAAATCTCACTGCTGTCGCTAACAGCAAGGTCCCCGGGCGCCGGACTTAGTTTGGTGGCTTTAAGAAGCATTTCTCTTCAGATACGCTTTCGTTGCTTATTAATACAAAGCCTGATCCAGGCAAGCCATAAAACGATCAATAACAACGCCTCGCCGAGATCGAAAAAAAATCATGCCGAAGTTGTAAGGCGCGTAATTGCCGTGAACAACCGTGTCTTTTAGGTGACCTATTCCCGCGCCGATCATAAAAAACGACCACCCCGGCACAACCGCATGCCAGAACCCGCTCCTGATCCAGATCGCAAGAAATCCGAGGAGCACCCAGGCCCCGTCATGAATGCCGACTTCGGTTTCAAAGGGGCTCACCTGCCATCCAATCTATCCTTTTCCGTGTGATTCTTTCAGATCTCCTTTGCTTTCACATTCAATTGAGTGCAAACGCTCTGCTGGTCATGAGTTTTCTGTTGACAGCAAATTCCAAATTAATCGCCGGGCTCTGCTTCAAAAGCATTAATCACGGTGGGGAGCGGGCGCTCCGACATCAGGGCAAAAGCCCGCAGTCACGTTGTCCAGTTGTTCATCAGCCAACTCGCCGGGATTGACCGGCAGCACCAGGTACAGCACTCGGGGCGACTCTTCAACCACTTTGATCGTAACTCCTTCGGGAAGCTGAACGCCTGATTGTCCGAGGGCCCTTTTTGGATTCTCGATTAATGCTTTCCTGAATTCCTGGTCTACTTGCGCTTTCTCAATGATTTTTTCCTTCAACTCTTGGCGGGGCACGGATCTTTTTTCGTTTCCCTTCATTTAATTTGCCTCCTTGTTCTTTAAATTTGGCCGGTTCGGCCATCCCGGCCCGCTTTGGCTTACCGTATGTTAATAGAAAACATTCGTATTGCTGGAAATAGACTGCGACCACACCATTGGACAGGTAAACACAGTCCGCGCCGTTTCCGGACAGGTCCTTCAGCCTGGATTCTTCATCTGTTAGAATGGTTTATTTATCCAGGTTCACTTTGACTCGGCCTTTTTCAGCTCCTCCGCCCGGCCGGTGGTCAGGTCGGCCACGGCGAAATCACTGCCGGCGAGCAGCGTCAGGTAAAACTCCCGGGTCTGATCCATCTGTACCTTCCCTTCCTGAAAGCTGCATTCCAGCAGGTGGCCTCCCTGCCGGCGGTCCTCCGCAACGAAATGCAGATGGTAGCCGGGCACGTTGAGCCCCTCAACGTACGGCGGGCAGTAAAAGCCCGCCACGGTTCCCCTGACGTTGCGCATTTCAAACACCGGCTGGTTTTTAGTAACTTCCGCCAGAGGGGGATAGGGCTTCGCCTGTTCGGGCACGCTTCTGGTTTTTACATAAGAGAACGTGCCGTCAATGCGAATGGCGTAAAACATGTTCCGGTTGGCGATCAGCCCGTCCAGCAGCCGCCCGTCGCGCCAGGTAAAAAGACAGTTCAGCCGAGCATGAAGTGGGGAATGAACAGAACCGTCAGGGTATAAGTAACAGCGTTGTTTTCCCGGTGGCGCCCGGTGATCAGCTTGACGACGGTGTAGGACATGAAGCCGAAGGCAAGGCCCTGGGCGATGGAGTAGGTGAGCGGCATCATAATGATGGTGAAAAACGCGGGCAGGGCTTCCGTGAAGTCGTCGAAGCGAATGTTGACAACCTCCCCCATCATCAGCAAACCAACAATAATCAGGACCGGGGCGGTGGCCTGGGCCGGAATCAGCGCCACCAGGGGGGCGAAAATAACGGCGGCCAGAAAAAGAAGCGCAACCACAACGGCGGTGAGGCCGGTGCGGCCGCCTTCACTCACCCCGGCGGCGCTTTCTATATAACTGGTCACGGTGCTGGTCCCTGTAAAGGAAGCGAAAATGGTGCCCAGAGAGTCCGCGAACAAGGCCTTGCCGATGCGGGGCAGATGCCCCCGTTCGTCGAGCAGCCCCGCCCTGCGCGACACCCCGATCAGCGTGCCGATGTTGTCGAACATATCCACGAAAGTAAAAGAGAAGAGGACCGAAATAAGCCCTGCTTTCAAAGCGCCCGCGATGTCCAGCTGAAAAGCGACGGGCTGGAGGGAGGCCAGGGGATCGGTCAGCAGGATAAGGCTGCCGATCCCCTGCGGCGCCGGCGCTACCCCGGAAGCGACGGCCGCCACGGTGGTGAGCAGAATCCCGATCAGGAAGGCTCCCTTGACCCGGCGGGCCGTCAACAGGGAGGTGACGGCGAGGCCGGCCACCGCCACCAGCACCCCTGGATCACGCATGTTCCCCAGCGTTACCAGGGTGGCGTCGCTTTTGACGACAATGCCGGCGTTGCGCAGGCCGATGAAGGCGATAAAAAGCCCGATCCCCACCCCGATGGCGGAGCGCAGGACCGTCGGCACCCCGTCCACGATCCACTCCCGCACCCTGGTCACGGTAAGCAGGAAGAAAACCACCCCGGAGATAAAGACCGCCCCCAGGGCGGTCTGCCAGGGAAGGCCCATTCCGGCGCAGACCGTGTAGGTGAAGTAAGCCCCCAGCCCCATCCCCGGCGCCACGGCAATGGGGTAATTGGCGTAAAGCCCCATGATCAGGGTGGCAAAGGCCGAGGCGGCGCAGGTGGCGGCAAAAGTGGCGCTGACGGGCATGCCGGCGTCCTTCAGGATGTTGGGATAGACAAAAAGGACGTAGGCCAGCGTTACAAAGGTGGTCACCCCGGCCAGGACCTCGGTGCGGGCGCCGGTGTTATTCTGACTTAGTTTGAAAAACCTCTCCAGCAGGCCGCCCGGCAATGGTTCAGTTGTAGAATGGTTCACAGTCCGCAAAACAATCGTAACTCCCCTGGTTCATTTTCTTATGGCTTACCTCCATCTCGTTGGCCGCCAGAAGCTTGACGCCTTCCAGAATCCGGTGGAAGGTGGGACCGCCGCCCGCTTTCAGCATCCGGCGGCGGTTGTGCACTTCCGGCGGCCCGTCGAGGGTGATTTGGAAAAATTGATCCGGCTGTCTTTCAGCTTTTGCGCCAGGTCCGGGTCTTCCGCCAGCAGGTAGCCGTTGCTGATCATCCCGGCGGAGTAGTTAACCTTATTCTCATTGGTGACGGCGATTATTTTTTGTGTCAGGTCGAAGATGATCTCTTTGGCCAGCAGGGGCTCCCCGCCGTACCAGGTGATGTAAACGCCTTTTACCGTTCTGCCGTTTATGCCGCCGGCCCCGTTGATTCTGTCCCTGGCGGTTTCCAGCCCCCGCTTGATGGAGACGCCGTAA